>JAGLZG010000241.1 GCA_023131705.1 Nanobdellota archaeon | reverse complement strand
AAGTATTGAGAGGTTATGAAAAACAACCATATATAGAGACAAACAAGAAATTAATAATTGTTACAGGGGTAGGCGGCAATTCCGGAAAAATGGCCACTTGCCTAAGCCAGATCTGTCATGAGAGAAAAAAAGGGCATAAAACCGGATTTGCAAAATTTGAGACATTCCCTATCTGGAATTTAGAATTAAATCACCCGGTTAATGCTGCTTATGAAGCTGCAACAGCTGATTTAAAGGATGTTAACATGGTTGATACATTCCATAAAGAATCATATGGCATTACAGCTATAAATTATAACAGAGATATTGAAAATTTTAATATTTTGCAAAAATTAATGCAAAAGATAACAAAAGAACAAAATCCTTTTGGATATAAATCCCCAACAGATATGGGTGTTAACATGGCTGCAGTCGGAATAATTGATGATAATATATGCAGGAAGGCAGCAAAGCAGGAGATAATAAGAAGATTCTTCAGGTATCACAGGGAGAAAGTCGAAGGCATTGAAACACAGGAAACATTAGACAAAATGGAAGAGATAATGAAAAAAGTTAATGTTAATCCAGAAGAAAGGGAGATTGTCAGAGCAGCGCGAAAAGATGCTGTGGATGCAGAAAAAAACGGGAAAGGATTTGATAATATATTTTGCGGCGCTTCTATTGAATTAAAAAATGAAAAGGTGATTGGTGGAAAAAATTCTCCTTTGCTGCATGCTGAATCTGCTGCAATATTAAATGCTGTGAAGGAGTTAGCAAAGATTCCTGATGAAATTGATTTGATAAGCCCTGAAGTCATCAAGAGCATAACAACCGTGAAAAAAGATTTGATGAATAAAAAGGCATGCAGCCTGAATGTTGATGAAACAATAATCGCTTTAGCAATGAGCTCTATAACAAACCCAGCAGCAAAAACAGCTTTAGACAAATTAAAAGAGCTGGAAAATTGTGAGATGCATATAACACATCTGCCTACACCCGGAGATGAAACCGGTTTGATGAGGCTAAAGATGAATATAACAACAGATGCAAAATTATCTTTTTTAGATTATTTCCAATAGTGGAATCAATATAAAAAAACTTTTTATCCACAATCACAATATTATTTGTTTTTTTAGGACCTTTTAACTCAGCAGGAATTATGGGTGATGATTAATATCTACCATCGGAAAAATTCCTGTTAGTTGCGTCTGCGAAACAGACCGAGGGATAACTACAAACGGTTTTTTGCGTAGCAAAAAAATCCCGAAGAGTTGAGTTTTGTGCCTGTTCACATAATATTTAGAATATGTTTTTTAATTATTTTTTTTGCAGAATTGGCTACAAGATGAGGTTTACTTAATAAATCAATTAATTCTTGCTTTTTGAAATACTTAATTTCTTTTACTTCATTATGATCTATGTTAAATTCATTAATTGGAATATTCTTTTTAATTAAAAAAATTTCAGCAAATCTTACATTATTTTTATGAGGTTTTACAGATGTTAACCTTTCGTACGCAATTTTTTTCAATTCATAAATATTGATATTGATTCCAAGCTCTTCTTCAAATTCTCTTTTTGCACCGTCAATATAAGATTCATTTTTTGAAAAATGGCCTGAGGCAGAATGATCCCAAAGACCAGTGTCTGTTCTTTTTTGAAGAAGAACCTCCTGTCTAAAATTTATTAGGTAAACATACGCTTCTCGATGAATTAAGCCTGATTTATGAACTTCGGAGATGGGTTTAATGTCAATAATTTCATCTTTTTCATCTACGATTGGAATCATTTCTTTAGACATAATAATAAATAAAATTGCATGACTTAATAAGTTTTCTATAAAGGGCACAAAACTCAATTGCAACTAACTAAAGGAACTTGTTCCACACAAATTAATAGAAATATTTATAAAACAACTATCTCTACTATTTGATTATGGGGGGAGAAGATTATAATAGAGACAGAAAAATGGAAGATAGAGAGCAGAATATAGAAGAAAAGCAGGAAGATATGTCAGAAAAAGATGCTGCTGAAACTACTCAGGAATCTTTGATTTCAAATACAGAAGAGAAACCTAGTGAAGGTGCAGAAGAAAAATCAGAGGTTCAGGAAAAACCTGATATTTCTGTGGAAAATAAAGAGATAAAACCAGAGGAAAAGCCAGAAGAACAAACAGAGAAAGAAGAAGAAAAACAGGAAGAAATAAAAGAAGAGCCAGAAGAAAAATCAGAAGAAAAAAAGCCAGAGATTATTGTAGAAAAAAAGGAAAGAAAACCATTTAAATTAAATTTTAAAAAGCCAAATATACCAAATTTCAGGGATGTTTATGACAAACAATACAGGAAGTTATTGATAATACCATTTAGCATACTTCTTATAGCTATCATCATAATATCATTCCAGGTTATAACAACAGGGGATTTTGTCAGGAAGGATGTCAGCCTGAAAGGAGGAATTACTATAACGATTCCTACTGATAAAGATGTTGATATAAATGATATTGAAAGTTATTTGTCAGATAAGTTTCCTGGCTCAGATTTGTCTGTAAGAAACCTTAAACAGGCCGGAAGACAGGTTGGCATTATAGTTGACGGAACTGATGTCGAGTCAGAGGAACTAATAAAAGCACTGGAGTTAAAGGTTGGAAAGCTTGAGCAGGGAGATTACAGCGCAGAGATGATGGGCTCTAGTTTAGGCCAGAGTTTTTTCAGGGAAACCCTGTTTGCGATATTATTGGCATTTTTATTTATGGCAATTGTTGTTTTTATTTACTTTAGGAATATTATACCAAGTGTTGCTGTTGTTTTAGCAGCTTTATCTGATATGGTTATTACACTGGCTGTTGTTAATGTTATTGGAATGAGACTTAGCACAGCAGGAATAGCAGCATTCCTCATGTTAATTGGTTATAGTGTAGATACAAACATTTTGCTTTCAACAAAGGTCCTTAAAATAAAAGAGGGCAGTGTTATTGACAGGATAACCGGAGCTATGAAGACCGGACTGATGATGAGCATAACAACACTAAGCGCTCTAACTGTTGCTTTGATATTTACACAATCAGATGTCATAAGGCAGATAATGATTATATTGATCATAGGATTACTTGTGGATATAATAAACACATGGATACAGAATGCAGGGATATTAA
>JAGLZG010000240.1 GCA_023131705.1 Nanobdellota archaeon | reverse complement strand
TATTTTCAATCTCATTATTTATACTGGTTATATTATTCTGAATTTTTTCTATCTCTCTTTTTCCATTATTAAGACTTACCTGCAAATCCTCTATTTCTTCAACTACATTATTGCTGTCTATTCTCTCATCCAGCGCCCTTAAATTAACAAGAAGGTTATTGTAGTCTGTTAAGAAAGAAGCAAGATAGTGTTCATTCATCTGTTCTATTATTTTTAGTGTTTTTTCCTTTTTTTTGTCCTTTAATTCTATCTTATCCCTTAAAATATTATCCTTCATCCTTTCCAGTATCTTTATAATTTCAAGTTTATAATCTTTTACAAGAGTGCCTATTGGATCATTAAGATATTTATTTAATAATTCAGTGTCATCTACTGCTACTTTTGAATATTTTTTCAGAGAACGCTCAAGCACAGAAAAAAAGTGCCTTATCTCATTCCTATTAAGCTCTATTTCTCTTTCTATTTTTTCTTTATCCTCTTTTAGCCTAAGATACTCTTTGTATTTATCCTCCTGCTTTATGTTGGATATTTTACCTTCAATACTGCTTTTCTCTTTTTCAATTAGCCCTGTTTTTCGTTTGTTTTCTTTTAAACTATCCCTTAAACCCTGTTTTATATTTATCTTTTTTTTCAGATTTTCTATATCTTTTTTTATTTTATTGACAGACTCTATCTTTTCATCTGATATTATTGCTTTTAGCTCTCTGAACAGGCTATCCAGGTTTTTTATATTCTGCGCAACAGCATATGATTCATGGGAAAAGAACTCCTGTAAAATATGATATGGCCTTATAGTGGATTTTCCAAGGGCATTTACTTCATTATGCATCCTTGTTATAAATAATTCTATATCTTCCTTAGTGCCAGGAACCTGTATATCATTGATAAAAAAATTAACCCTTTTTATATAAAAATCCCTGTTGCCGTCCATAAACTGTTTTTCCTTTAGTGTAATGTTTGGATTCTGCAACTGGGCATTCTTAAGCTTTTCAAGGTTTTGCTTTGCGGTTTCTATTTCAGCCTTTATATTGTTTTTAGTTTCATTGATTTTTTTATCTAATTCTTCAAATATATGGCTTGTTTTTTGATTAAACCATTCTCTAATGTCCTTGAAATTAAGTTCCTCTTTTTCCTTTTTCCTGAATAAATTTTTTATAAAGCTAAGCATTATATGCAGTAATTCAGTAAACTTATTAAAGGTTTATGTTTTATACTGAGTTATGAATAAGTTCAAGATAAAAAAACAAAAAGAAAGGAAAAAAGCAATTATAAAGATCAATGAATTGTTTTCTCTTGCTGAGCAATCCTTTAAAAAAGATAAAGATAAGGCTAATATGCATGTTCGCAAGGCAAGAAGAATTGCTATGAAGCATAATATCAAGTTAGGTTCTGTGCTAAAGAAGAGGTTCTGCAAGCACTGCTACAGCTATATAGTTCCCGGAGTGAATTGCAGGGTAAGAACAAGAAACAAGATGGTTGTTTATTATTGCTTTGAATGCAAAAGACATATGAGGTTTGGGATTAAAAGAAGCGCTTAGGTTTTAATAGATTATCTCCTTTTTAATTTGATTATGATTACCCCGAATACAAAAATGATCAATCCAAGCAGGATAATAAGGATTATACTTAATAACATGATTATTGATTCCTCTTTTGCTGTTGAACTGGCAGTGTTTGATGGTGTTTTTAGTTTTCCAAGTTTTTGTGATGGTGTAGTTATGCTCTTTACTGAAACTCCGCTTTGTTTTTGCCCTGTTTGGGTGTATTCTTCAATTACAAGATCAACTTTTTTTGAGGCTAAGGATTTGCCTTCATTGTAATAGGCATTTATGATTATAGGGTATGTCCCTACTTCTGCATTAGAGGGTATATCTAATCTGAAGGTTTTTTGGTATTCAGCATCATTATCTGTTCCTGTGCCTAATTCAATATCTGTTTTTTTGAAGTCAATGTTTAAGTATTCGCTTTTTATCTCTAATGTGATGCCTTCTTCATCCCTTCCAAGGTTTAGAACCTCTATTTCCAGATTTGATGTTTTTCCGCATGAGACTGCAGATGGAGAAAGCGAAGCTTTTGTTATTTCTACATTGTGGCTGTCTTTTTTAACTTTAAGTGTTAATTCCCAACCTATTTTGTGTATATTATTATCTTGGTCTTTTCCTTTGATATGTATTTTTACATCATAGCTGCCATCATCTACTTTTAAGGGCAGTTCAAAGCCTATGTCAATCTTTTTAGAAGAACCTGAATCAAGATATGATATATCTGATTCATCTTTAAGGTCATCACCATCATCTATGTCTTTGATAGTCACTGTAACTTCTATATCTTCTATTTTCTTATCCCATATGTTCTTAACTTCAATTTCAAATTCAACATCAGAATTTTCTTTTGCTTCTTTTCCTATTTTCGTATTGTTGCTTGTTATCCTGCTGTTTCTTCCATCAACTTCAATGTTTACTTCAATGATATTGAGTGTAGAATCATAAGCAGTAGTTGCGTTGTTATCATCACAGGCATCTCCTATTCCATCACCATCTGAATCTTCCTGGCCTGGATTGAAAACATCAGGACAATTATCTTCAGTATCATTAATGCCATCCTCATCTGTATCTGGAGGAGGTAGTGGAGGAGCCCATGCAATAACAAGGATTGATAGAACTAACAGTATTACTGGAAATATTAACATTATTTTTTTATTAACCATTTTCCCCCAACCTTGGGAATACTCTGCTATTTAAATAACTTTCTATCTTATCTACTTTAACGTAGCAACTAATTCGTTGCCATTGAAATTCCATTGAGCATTATTTTTAGCTTTGATAAAAATGCCTTTTCCCGGTTTTAGAGTGGTTAAGGAGTTGTTTGGTTTTTCAGGACTAAATCTTTTCCATGTTCCATCCTCGAATATCATGATTGATTCAATATTATTTAATACATTATTGAAGAATAACTCTACGTTTGTTTCATATCTTAGCGGATAATTTATTAAGTTCCATCCCTGACTAATATCAAAATTCAGGCTGCTTATTGGTGTTCCGTTTACAATAACAGCATTTCCATCAGACTTTATCCAATAAGAATGGGAGTAATTAATTTGATTATTTCCCCCTAATTGTTTCCATTTGTTATTTTCCAGATAATATGTTGTGGTTGAGCCAAAGAGCTCAGATATTGTTTTGTCTGATGTTAATGGCACAGAGATGATATTCCATCCATTATCCATGCCAAGAGTAAATGACTCCTCTTCTTTTTTATAGGTTCCATCAAAAAACCATGAAGCATTATTTTTGACCTTAATGAAAATGCCTCTGCCTGGCTTTATCATAAAATTAACAGGCCTTTTAGGATTAAATGATTTGAAGTCAGGATTATATATGTATATCAATTCAACATTATCTATAACATTTTCAAATAATTTAGTTACATTTTTTTCTTCTAAAGAAGGGTATCCAATCAGGTTCCATCCTTTTGTCAGATTAAATGAAGCCTGCGCTACTGCTTCATCATCTATTAAAACAGAAAAATTATTGTTTGCTTCTATCCAGAAGCCGTCTGCTTCTGAAAGATGGTCAAGGTTTGAATTACCAGGGTTTAATCTATCATAGACATACCATATTCCTTGTTTTAATGCTATGATTTTTCCAAAGTTATCATTGAAAACCTGTGCTGCTTCTTCGATGCTGTTGTTATCTATTTTTGGCAGGGACATGAGGTTCCATCCTTCTGTTAAGTTAATCTCATATTTTCCCTGGCAGGCTGCATCATCCATATCAATATCTCCATCGCAGTTATCATCTATGCCATTGCTGCAGTTCTCGGTTGCTGCTGGATTAACATTTGAGTTAGTATCATTGCAATCAGTATTGTTTGTTATATAACCAGAAGGTTGTGTGCAGGCATTTTGTGAAACAGCTGGATTACCATAGCTG
Organism: Nanobdellota archaeon; assembly: GCA_023131705.1. GTDB lineage: Archaea > Nanobdellota > Nanobdellia > Woesearchaeales > B3-WOES > JAGLZG01. The sequence continues at coordinate 2,092 of JAGLZG010000240.1, read as the reverse complement.
TCTGAATCTGTGTCCTGGTAATAGGTAGTTTTTAGGCCTTCATCTGTCAAGGTATCACAATCATTATCTAAGCCATCACAGCTTGTTTCAGGATTTTGGTAATTTGAGTTATGGGATAAATAAGCAGCATCATTGCATCCTGGCCATTGTCCTTGTGAAGTGCATGTTTCTTCAGAGCCAGAACAAACACCATTCTGTTTAGGGCAGTTTCTTTTTGCTTCAGGTGCACATTCAAAACAATCAGGATCGTCTGAATCAAATAATGTATCGCAGTCATCATCTATTCCGTTATTGCAGATTTCGGTTGCTGCCGGGTTAACATTCGGGTTGTTATCATTGCAATCATTTTTTTGTATAGTATCATAAGGACTTTGGGGAGAGCACAAACATTTGCTATTACCTGATTGGCCATAACTATCATTATCATTATCCCTGTAGTAGGTTGTGCAACCTTGGGCGTTTTCTTCATCTGTAGTGCCATCACAATCGTCGTCTAAGCCATTACAGACTTCAGTTGCTCCTGGATATACAGAGGGGTTAGCATCATTACAGTCTCCTTCACAAATCCTGTAACTATCTCCATCATTGTTATTTTCGTTTGAGGGTATTATGGTATCACAATTATCATCTATACCATTACAGGCTTCAGTTGCTCCTGGATGGATATCTTCATTAGTATCATTGCAATCATTATCACACTCTGTGTCATATCCATCTCCATCATTGTCTGTTATTATTTCATTGTAATTTGTGCATCCATATTGGGTGCATGTGTAACCCTGGCTGCAGGTATTTTGCATATCATGATAATCCCTATGTGTCCCACTATAACACCCCACATCAGAACTATCTAACTGGTCACATTCTGTTGCTTCACAATGATCATTGTTATTGCATTCTTTGACATAGATTACAACATCATCTGTATCTGCCCAATTATTCTGGGGGTCATCTTCTCCACAGATAGTGCCTGATAAGATATTAAAACCAAAAACACCCCTTATAGCGTGCTGTCCAATATTATTATCAAGAGCGAATGTTGAGGAGAGGGTTTGCATGCTATCCTCGGATGTGCATTGGGTATTAGCCTTCACTTCCCATTGAATGCTGTCTATATCATTTGTGTAGATAAAATTAAGCTTATCATAAAGACTATCACAATAAACATTAATTTCAACATCTACTGTATCTCCAATCTTGAAAAAGCTATGGTTTAAACTTGTTATTGTTATGCTTTCAATAGATTCTGTACTAAGATATGTTCCTGAAGTGCCGTCTTCACAACCATCTAGGGTGTTGGGGGCATTAAGCTCTGGTATATTTAAGTTATCTCTTGATTTTATTAAAGCTGAAGAAGCTATGCAGGGAGAATCATTGCAGTAAATAGCTGGTTCTCCTGTTTGGAATTGTGTATAATCATAAAAAGCAGTGTTATAAGCGTTGAACAAAGAATCTTCTATTGTAGGTATGTCGGGCGGTTCTGACTGGCAACTTGCTACAGAACTTAACCAAATATATTTTAGATTATAAGGACCATTTACTTTATTTCTGTAAAGCTTAATACCATCAAAGTCCATAGTAAAGTTATAGTGCCCAAAAGGTAAACTTACGCAAGGAATATGATATTCTATAGAGTTTCCTTCGCTATCTTCCAAAATACTAGCAAGCATATAATCTTTATTTGCGTCATCAATATAAACGCCTGCTGTAATTGTCAGATAATCAAATAAACCATCAGTTCCGGTATCTTTTCCAGCATCACTGAAAGAGCCTGTAAAATGACTAGCAGTTACACTAGGAATTATTATCAATATTAAAAATAAAAAAAGGATAAATAAATTTTTTTGCAATTTTAAACACCTTTTTACAGCAGTTTTATTACCACTTTGGTGGTTTTGGTGGTGGATCTTCTTCCTCTACTACTACTGTCTCTTCTTCTTGTGGTGGTGGATCTTCTTCTTCACTACTCTTTTTTTTCTTTTTTGGCATTATTTCTTTTATTGCTTCATTCATACCATAATCCCCTGCTGCTGTACAACCTATCTGAATAAGCCTATGCAGAGTGTCTACATCACCTGCTTCATAAGTTACT
>JAGLZG010000024.1 GCA_023131705.1 Nanobdellota archaeon | reverse complement strand
GCAAAAGGCTCTATTGCAATAACCATCCCTTTTTCAAGTTTTGTGTTGTCTTTATTGTCATAGTTTGGAACTGCCGGCTTATCATGAATATTATAACTGCCTAAGCCGTGTCCAGAAAGATTTTTTACAGGCTTAAAATTAAAGCTTTCAATAGTCTCCTGTATTACTTTTCCTATCTCTCCCAGAGTTGTCCCAATCTGGACTATTTTTATTGCTTCATTTAAAGCTTCCCTGCTTGCCCTGACTAAATCAGGATAACTATTGCTTAAATCAACTGTTAATGCTGTATCACCTATACACCCATTTACATGAACTCCAATATCAAGGCTTGCTAATTGTTCACCAAATATTATTGTATCATCCTTTAAAGGACAGAAATGCGCAGCAATCTCATTGCAGGATATCTGAGCAGGAAATGCAGGCTCTGCTTTTAAAGAAATTATTTTTTCCTCTATTTTATTACATACATCTAATAAACTGTTTTCTTTTTTAATAAGGCTCCTGCCATACTCAAGTATTTCTGCAGATATCTTCCCTGCTTTTATATAATTTTCTTTAACAGATTGTTCCATAATATAATGAGAAATAATATTATTATTTAAATGTGTTGGTGATGTTTTTTATTAAATCTTTTTATTTTATCCTGACTGCATCAAGGTTTCTGGGAGCAATTGTCTCTACCCTGTTCTGTTTATGAATTGAAGAAGCAAGATCCAGGCAACGAGAGCTTTCACCATGGTTAATAATTACCTTTTTAGGCCTTGGGTTGCATCTGTAAACAAAATTCATCAGCTGGTTTCTTCCAGAATGCCCTGTTAGCCCTTCTATTGTATGAACCTCCATCTTAATTGGACTTAATTCCTGCTTTTGCCCATGCATTGTTAAAAGTTCTTTTGCTCCGTTCTGTATTCTTCTTCCTAAAGAACCTTCACCCTGATAGCATACAAATATCAAAGTGTTCTTTTTATTGCCACAAAGATGCCTTAAATACTCTACAGAAGGCCCCCCCACTAACATACCAGATGTTGCCAATATTATGCAAGTACCTGTTTTCTCAATTACATCCATTCTCTCTTTTTGACTGCCTACTCTCGTGAATATAGGAGACAAAAAAGGGTTTGTATCCTTATGGAAAATAAGCTTTTTTATTGAGCTGTTCAGGAATTCAGGATAAGCAGTATGGATTGCTGTAATATCCCACACCATTCCGTCAATATAAACAGGGACATCCTTTATTTTTTTGTT
>JAGLZG010000239.1 GCA_023131705.1 Nanobdellota archaeon | reverse complement strand
CTTAGATAAGGGGCATCTGTTTCAGTAAATATATGGTTTATATCTGTTTTCTTGACAATCTTCTGGAAGTTATATGCCCTGACTATGTTGCAGGGTATAGAAAAATAATAGCCAAGCTTAATAGCTCTTTCAACAAGTTTTTTATTCCCGCAAAAACAATGCAATATAACATTTTTAATATCGCTTTCTTCCAGAATATTTATGCAGTCTTCCTCAGCTTTTCTTGAATGGATAATAACCGGCTTATCTAATTCTTTAGCCAGTTTAATCATTTTCTTAAAAACACTAATCTGCATTTCTTTATCTTTGCAATTAGCATAATCCAGTCCAACCTCGCCAACTGCAGCAAAACTTTCTTTATTTTCTTTAAGAAATTTTATCTCTGCGTCAATATCAAACCTGTTCTCTTTCATCGGATAGCTTCCGGATTCTATCTCTGCCTGCAAGGCATCTGGTGGATAGATTCCTAAGCTGCACTTTACAATATCATACTTGACAGCCAGGCCAAGCGCAATCCTGTTTGTTTCAGGATTGATGCCAGAAGTAATTATTGCCTTAACACCATCTTGTTTAGCATTAGCAATGACACTGTCTATATCATTCCTAAATTGCATATGATCCAGATGACAGTGTATATCTACAAGCATTCTATAACAATAAAAACAATAACATTTATAAACATTATTAAATTTTGAACTAATATGGATACAGTAAGAAAAGCAGGTTCATAAGAATTCTTTTATTTAGTTTTGATTACAGACACATTGAACTCTAAAGGTGATTCTAATGGAATATATAAAAGACTTTAAATGGGAAAAAGGAATAAAGGTCAAGGATTTAGTCAGGTCATACCAAAACCTGGGCTACCAGAGCATAGAGCTTAACAAAGCATCAAATGTTATTGTTAAGATGAAAAAAGATAATGCAAAAATATTCCTAACCTATACATCAAATATGGTTACTTCTGGTTTAAGAGGATTTTTCGCGCAGTTGATAAAATTAGGAATGGTTGATGTTATTGTTACAACAGTAGGGGGAATAGAAGAAGATATAATGCGAGCACACGGAGAAAAATTTAGTATTGGCCAATTCTCAGATGATGATGTTGAACTTCATGAAAAAGGAATTAACAGGATTGGAAACATCCTTCTTAAGAATGAAAGTTACATGCATCTTGAAGATCTAATGGTGGGAATTCTTGACAAAATCTACAAAAAACAAAAAAGATGGGCTGTTTCAGATTTTTTGAAAGAGATTGGGTTGATGCTGGATGATGAAGATTCCATACTTTTCCAGGCAGCAAAGTATGATGTGCCTATCTTTTGTCCTGCAATAACAGATGGAGGTTTTGGATTTCACCTATATATGTTCCAGCAGAAACACAAGGACTTTGTTATAGATGTTGTCAGGGACTTTGGAAATATCCTGTTTGTTACAGACTATGATGAAAAAAAAGGGATTATTGCTTTAGGGGGAAGCGTGTCAAAACATCACGCAATACTAAGCACTTTGCTTAACGGCGGTGCAGACTATGCTGTTTTTATGACCACAGCGCATGAAACTGATGGAAGCATGTCCGGCGCAACAACAAAAGAGGCAAAATCATGGGGAAAAGTAAAATGCGAAAGCGATGTTGCAACAGCAATAGGGGATGTTACAATCAACTTTCCATTGGCAATGATTAATGCCCTGGAGCAGCTTGATGAAGAAGGTTTGTTAAAACCAAGAAAACAACAGGAACAGGAACACAAATCACTGGAAGAGATGAAATCAAATGCAAAATCCTGAATTTATCCTCTCAAAAAGCAAAGTATTAGAACAATACAATAAGGTAAAACAGGCAGCAGATATTGTCTCTTACAGCACTAAAACAAACCAGATTGTAACAAAAATCCTTGAAAAAGAAACAGAATGCATATTCAGTGTCCACATGGTAAGCGAGCTTAAACACATAAACAATAAGTCAAGAGTTCTTTTCCTTGCACAGGCATGGAATCAAAAACTAATAAAAAAACTTATTGACATGAAAATAAACTCATTTGTTGTTGACAATGAAGAAGACCTAAACCAATTGATAAAATTTTTAGAAGAAAACAGCGCAAAAATAAACTTATTATTAAGAGTAAGATTAAAAGAAAACACGATAAGAACAGAAAAATACTTTGTTTTTGGGATGTATGCTGATGTTGTCAACAAAAGGCTAAGGGAAATAAACGCAAATGAAAAAATAAGAAACAAAATCCAGAACTTTGGAATACACTTTCACAGGAAAACACAAAACATGAGTGAATGGAGCTTAAAATACGAAATTTCACAGATACTTGAACAGGACACACTAAAGATAATAAACACCATAAACATCGGAGGAGGAATCCCTTCTGTGTATGCAAATACAAACGAGGATGTTATCAGGACTGTGTTTGATAAAATAAAAGAGTTCAGGGATTGGCTTAAACAATACAGCATAAACATGATCATTGAATCAGGAAGGTTTATTGCAGCTCCATCTGTAAAACTCGTTACATCTGTCATAAGCATTCATGAAAACAATATAATTGTAAACACATCTGTTTACAACACAGACATGGACGCGCTGATTGTTCCTGTCAAACTGCTTGTTCAGGGAGAACTGGACAAAGAATCAGGCAGGGCATATGTTATCAAAGGAGAAACTCCATGCTCAATGGATCTGTTTAGGTATAGGGTTTACCTTAATAATCCAAAAGTAGGAGATGAAATAGTCTTCCTGAATGCAGGGGCTTATAATTTCACAACAGACTTTTGCGATTTGGAAAAAATAGAAACAAAAATAGTTGATTAAAGTGCAAAAAAAGAAAATAAAAATAATTAAGATACCTTCTTCACAGGGAGGGTTAGGAAAAGCAGACGGCTCAGAACTGGCTCCAGATAGGATTATAGAGCAGACAAAGGATTTATTTGTCTCTGAAGATGAAACAATCCCAAAATTAGAGATAGATGAAGTCAAGATTATAGAATCAAACATAGAAGAAACAAACAAGAACATATACAAAAAAGCAAAACAGGTATTAAAAGAAAAACCTGTTTTCTTAGGTGGAGACCACTCGATAACATATCCTTTGGTTAAAGCCTTTTCAGAAACCTTTGAAAATCCGGGAATAATAATCTTTGATGCGCATCCAGATGCAGAAAATGACTTTAATCCCCCAACACAGGAAGATTTACTGCCGGTTATAGTAAACCAGAACATCATAAAAAAAGAGAACATAATCCTGGTGGGAACAAGAAACTGGCATCAAAACGAGATAGAATTCCTGAAAAACAATAACATAAGATACTTCCATATGAAAGAGATAGCTGAAAAAGGCATAAGCGCAATAGCAGAATCAATAATCAGCATTGCAAAAAACTTCAATGCATTATACATAAGCATAGATATTGATGTTTTGGATCCTGCATTCGCGCCAGGTACAGGTTACAATGAGCCAGGAGGCCTGACATCAAGGCAATTACTCACTTTACTTAAAAAACTAAAAACACTAAACAACATAAAAGCATATGATATAATGGAAATATGCCCTAAAAAAGACATAAATAACATAACATCAAAGATGGGTGCAAAGCTTATTATAGAACTAATATAGAAATATTTAAATATCACAATAAAAACCCATCTGATAGGTGATACATCATGCCAATTGCAGCAATAAACTTTACAAAAATAAAAGGAGAAAGAAAAAAATCTGTTAAGGGAGAGATAAGTATAAAAAACAACGTGATTATAACTAATGTTGAAAAACATGTTATTGGAAAACAAAATACAATAAAATTCACATTTGACTTTACATCAGTATTTGACCCTGATATAGGCTCTATAATGATAACAGGGGAAGTAATTTCTATAGAAGATGAAAAAAAGGCAGATGAGATTATAGCGCAGTGGAAAAAGGACAAGCAGTTGCCTAAAGACATAATGGCAGGAATATTGAACAATATTCTTTTAAAATGCCATGTAAAGGCGCTGATTATAAGCCAGGACATAAACCTGCCGCCACCGTTAAATCTTCCTAAGGTAAAGGTAAAATAATTAAAAACCGAAACTTTTTTAATTATTAATTGATCATGTTCTACAATATCAAGAGACAATATGGCAGAAAAACAGATTAGATTAAAAGTTATAGAAACTGTGCAGGATGATGTAAA
>JAGLZG010000238.1 GCA_023131705.1 Nanobdellota archaeon | reverse complement strand
CATCTCCTTTTTTGGTTTTAGTAATTTTTACCTTGCTATGCCTTATTGCAATACCATTAAGCATATATCCTTTTTGCAGCTCTTCTGTTATGGTTCCTTCTTCCTTATCTGATTCTTCCTGCAGTAATACTTCATGAAGCCCTGGATTAAATTTGTTGTTTAACGCTTCTATTGGCTTTAATCCCTGTTCTTCAAGTGTTTGAAATAATTGTGAGTAGATTAGTTCAATGCCTTTAACAAACTCTTGATGGCTTTTTGTGTTTTTTAGAGCCAGCTCAAAAGAGTCGAGCATTGGCAATAATTTTTTTATTAAGTCTGCATTAGCGCTCTTAATGAAATCACCATTTCTTTTTTCAACATATTTTTTATAATTCTCAAATTCTGCTTGTAATCTTTGCAATGTTTCTGTTAATTCTGCTTTTTTATCTTTTTTCATTTTTATTCTTGTTGACTTTAAATCAACATAATTAACCTAAAATATAACTAATATTTAAATCTTTCTATTTTTTATTTGCACAAAAACTCATTAAGACAAATTCCTTAAAATAATAGAAAAAATATTTCTCTAACTTAAATCTTTAATTTTTTTATTACCTTTGCTTGTTCTTTCAAATATCTTGTTTTTTCCCTAATTCCGTGAGTTCTACACTTGTATAAGGTCTGCCTGTTTTTGGATTTCTTTCATGTTTGATTATTTTAACTATCCCTAAGTATTCCAACTCTTTACATTGGGCGATTATTGTTCTATATCCACAGTTCACTTTTATATCGAGTTCCCTTAAACTTCTACCTTTTTCCTTGAGTAGTGCTATTATCTTCTTTTTAATGTCTATTGGAGATCTTTTCATGTGGTAATATAATAGCAAGATTTATATATAGGCATGTAATAGTATAACAGCATGAGCAAGACAGCGAAATTAACAAAATTCCTTAAATACATTCTTATTGCTTTTGTTTTAGCAACAGCCTTACATTTCTTCAATGGATTTATAATTATAAGAATAATACCTAAAAACCTGATTATTATGTTTATCTATGATGTGTTTTCTCTTATTATCCTTATTGTGTTAAGTATAATCTTAATACATTTAGGTAAGATAAAGGATTATAAGAAAACAATAAGAACAGCATTCTTTACAGCAATAATTACTGTATGTATAGTTTATTGTATTATGCTTAGTGGACTAAGTGCTTTTATCTTAGGAGGAATTAAGTTTCATGTGTTTGATATTCTTTTTGTGGCTGTACCTCTAATTGTTGGGGAATATCTAGGAGACTGAGTTGAGGAAGACTAATTATGATAATGCTTATATACATTATAGTAATTATAGAAACTACTAATATAAACAAACCAAGTGTGCCTAAATTATGTAATCCATTGATGTTGGTGACATTAGCTCTGTTTTTGCCTGTGTGCACATATTTTCATCATCACAACCTTCAGAAGGAAAACAGCATGTTTGTGAGAAAACCATAAAGCCCGTTATTGTTCTTCCTACTAGAAATATTCCTAATAAAGCAAGGAAAACCATTAAAATAATTTTCATAATTAGTTTTTATTCCTTTAGGTATACAATAGTTTACTAAAAAATATTTTCAAAAGATTTAAATAAGTAGTCACTATCTTTATTTTTATGATAATAAGCAGACACAGGATAACTATTGTAAACATAAGAAAGCCTGTTAATAAAAACATAAACCATGAATTGCAGTGGTTAGGCACCTCTCTGGGATTGTTTAACCTGAGAGATAAGGATAAGAGCTGTTTTAGGATATTTATTGAATTATTAAAAGCAGCAAAGGCAAGACATCCATTGACATCTGATGAGATTGCTGCAGGATTAAATCTAAGCAGGGGGACTGTCATACATCACATTGACAGGTTGATGGGATCTGGTATAGTTATTCATGAGAAAAACAAGTATCTTTTAAGGGTTGATAATCTTAAATCACTTATAACAGAGATAGAAAAAGACATAAAAAGAACATGCGGGGATTTAAGAGAGGTTGCTTCTGATATTGATGATTGGTTGAGGTTGTGAATTTCTTATTTCGTCCCTAATTCACGATAATAAATCTTGGGAAAAATATATAAAGAAGTAAAGAATTTTCTAATTAAATTTTTCAATGGGGTGGTTTTAATGGTTGATGAGATAACTGCAAAACAATTAGCAGATGGAAAAATTATGAACAAATTTGTTAGGGGTCAAACAAAAGATATTTCTGACATTGTTGGAGATGGTTTAGCTATCAATGCACTGTCTGGTGGTGTGGATAGTTCAGCTGTTACGATGTTAGGGTATAGGGCACTGGGAAAAAGATTATTGACATATTTTGTAGATAATGGTTTGATGAGGGAAGGTGAGCCGGAATATATTGTTTCAATATTTCAGGAGATGGGCGTTCCTGTAAAGATTGTTGATGCCCAGGAAAAATTCTTTGCTGCATTAAAAGGTATTACAGACCCTGAAGAAAAGAGAGAAGCGGTTAGAACTGCATTTTATAAAAATGTATTTGGTCAGCTTGTAAAAGATAGCGGCGCAAAATACCTTTTACAGGGAACAATTCTGACAGATGTTGATGAGACAGTTGCCGGCATTAAAAGGCAGCATAATATTTTTGAGCAAATAGGCATAGATCCCCAAAAAGCTTTTGGATATAAGATTATAGAGCCTTTAGTGCAACTTCGAAAAGATGGAGTAAGAAAAGTAGCGCAGGAATTGGGCTTGCCAGAATCTATCTATAATAGGATGCCTTTTCCTGGACCAGCTTTAGCTGCAAGAGTGATTGGAGATGTTACTTCCGAGAGAATTAAAACAGTGAAACAAGCAACTGCTATTACTGAACAAGAATTAGCATCTAGTGGTGCTTTTCAATATATGGCAATTTTACATCAGGACAGGGTTACTGGAATGAGGGATGGTAAAAGAGATTTCGGTCTTCAAATTGAGATAAGGTGTTGGGATAGTGTTGATGCAAGAACAGCTGCACCAACAAGATTGCCTTATGAAACTTTGGATAAGTTAGCAAAAAGAATAACAAAAGAAATACATGGTGTTGTTAGTGTAACCTATAATATTGGGTCAAAACCGCCATCAACAATGGAGGCCATTTAATTTTGGGAGGTTGATTTTTATGGAAGATATAGAAAGACTAATTGCAAAAGCAGGTTTAGAAATAAACGCTATTAAATTAAACCCAGACCTCCCTTTTCAATGGGCTTCTGGATATATGATGCCAATATATAATGACAATAGGATGTTTTTGTCTTATCCAGAATACAGAAAATTAGTTACAAGTGGATTCCAGCAAATTATTAAAGAAGAACAGATTCCTTATGATATAATTGCAGGAACTTCTACAGCAGGTATTGCTCCTGGAGCGCTTTTAGCTGAGAGGCTTAATAGCCCATTTATTTATATCAGAGATAAAACAAAAGACCATGGATTAAAAAATCAAATTGAAGGAATTGATGCTGAAAAGGATTTAGAAGAGAAAAAAGTTATTGTAATTGAGGATTTGATTTCAACAGGAGGAAGTTCTGCAAAAGCTGTGCAGGCTGTAAGAGATGCAAATGGGGATGTCAATTATTGTTTATCTATCTTTAATTATGGATTAAAAAAAGCAATGAAAATATTTCGGGGAATAGAACCTTATGATAAAGAAGGAAATAAATTACAAGAACCTTGTGAAGTCAGATCTATTTTAGCTTATGATGTTTTGTTAGATTTTGCAAAAGACACTAGACAAATAACAAAAAAACAAATTAGATTATTAAAAGAATGGAGAGCAAACCCTCTTAAATGGGGAGAAAAACACGGTTTTCCAAAAATTGAAAAAGGTACTTAGAAATCAAAGATTTCTTGTACCTCTAAAAATAAATTTTATAGGTGAGAAAAAATGACTTTTTTAGAAAAATGGTTAAAATCTGTTGATAAAAAGAATTCTGTTTTATGTGCAGGATTAGATCCTGCAGAATTTGATATGGGGCGGGGGGAGAAAGGATTAGCAGGAGGTACAAATAAGAAGTATTGGGCGTTGAGATATTTAGAATCTGTTGCACCGTATTGTGCTGCAATAAAACCTAATCTTCAGTATTGGAAAGATAGAGGAGATATGTCAACTTTACTGGATATTAGCACAACTGCCCATGCATTAGGAATGGTTGTTATTGATGATAGCAAACTAGCAGATATTGGTTCAACCAATGATGCTGGAATTTTTTATGCTAAATCTAAAGGAACAGATGCTGTAACATTCTCTCCTTTTGCAGGGAATATTGCAGAAGCTGCAGAGCAAGCCAAAAATCGAGATATTGGAATTATCTGTATGTGTTTGATGAGCAATCCAGAGTATAAGAAAGAGAAAAATAAATTAGTTCCTCTTTGTGAAGATGACCATTATTATAATATAGATCTTAGGACCATTGAAGGCATACCATATGCTAAGCAGTATATACAACTAGCTTACGATGCTAATAAATATGGGTTGGATGGGATTGTTATTGGTGCGCCAAGTAAGAAAAATCATATTAAAGAAGAGGAAATACAAAGAGTTAGAAGCTATGTTAATGATGATATGCTAGTCCTGCTCCCAGGAGTAGGAGCGCAAGGAGGAGAAGCTGATGCAATTTGGAAATATTTTGATGCTAATAAGGTAATTGTTAATGTAGGAAGAGCATTGATGCTTCCAAATGGCTCAAAATCAACTCCACAAGAACAAGCACAAACAGCAAAACAATATCAAGAAATGCTGAATAAGTTAAGAAAATAATTTTTTATTTTTTTAAAACCATGAAAATCTAAGATTTTCAGGACACAAGGAAAACAAAGTTTTCCAGTGTGCCAGAAAAACCAGTGGTTTTTCTCAGCATGCCAAAAATTCAGGGGGGCTTTTTCAGTATGCCAAAACTAAATTTAGAAACACCAATAATAAATGCATGTGGTATTGGTTCTTATTTGGACGTTTTTCAAAGACTAGAGCAAATGGGGGCTAAGTTTGGAGCATGGCTTCCTAAATCTATTGGTCCTTTTTCTAATAATCCTGAATTAAGGGAAAAATATGGATGGGAAAAGGAAAAACTAGGGAATCCTAACCCGGTTATAGTTCATACTGGTTCTGTTTTATTGAACTCTATGGCATTGCCAACACATCCTGTTGAAAGCTGGATAGAGGAATTTGAAAAAACACCACTGGAAAAACCAATAATTGGTTCTGTTTATGGTTTTAAGGCTGACGATTATGCACTATTGGTAGATATGGTAGACCAATATGTTAATGCATGGGAGCTAAATGTTTCATGCCCAAATAAAGAGAAAGGAGAACAAAGCCTTATGGAAACAATGACAGGCAAAATAGAATCAATTGTAAAACTATTAAGATGTGTTACAGACAAACCGATTATTGTAAAGCTTTCTCCTAATGAAGATTATGCAGCATTAACAGAACTTGTAAAAGATCATGTGGATTATATCGGCTGTGGAAATACTGTTGGTCCTGGATTGGTTATAGACATCTATTCAAAAAGACCTGTTCTTGCAGGAGTTTATGGTGGAATGTCTGGTCCTTCTATAAAACCAAAAAACATGAAAATGGTAAATGATGTTTATGAAATTGTAAAAGATTCTGATACAGAAATAATTGCTTATGGTGGAATTGAAACATGGGAAGATATTATAGAATATGCTATTGCAGGGGCATCTATTTTTGGATTAGGAACTTGTTTATTAGAATCTCTGCATGATGGGAGGGTTGTAGGAAAGTCCAGTGAGGATATTGTTGAATTTACTAATCAACTATGGAATGATGTTCAAAAACATCTGAAAAAAAGAAAAACAACATTGGATAAATTAGTTGGAAATTTGATAAAATGAAAATCGGAGATTT
>JAGLZG010000237.1 GCA_023131705.1 Nanobdellota archaeon | reverse complement strand
TCTTCTGAAAGTTTCTTTTTTACCCCATACTTAACAACTTTCGTCTCTCCAGGGGCTATTTTTGGAAACTTCCACACAGCAACAAGCCCTTCTTCTATTAAAGGGGCATTATCTAAAAATGACACATCTCCCAGTTCTGTTGTGATTCCAGAAGGTATTTTTTCCTTAAATACAATATTTTCTAAAGAAACATTCTCCTTGTTCTCTATATACAGGTTAATTAAACTTATATGCTCAACTATGTCGTTGCCATATGCATCTGTTGTATTAACCTCATATAATTCCAACTCCCTTTTGAAACTGAATGATGCTTCATGGCTTTTACACATAATTTCTGTGTCTTCTTTTGTAAACTTGTCAAAAATTGTTTTTACGAGATTTCGTTCTGCGCTTATTGAGGGGATTAAAACTAAAGAGAAAATTATGCAAAAAAGCATAATTCCTATCCCCTTATAAATTATTTTTCTCATTTAAAATACTCCTTCAGTACTATTCCCCACACAGCAAGCCACGCAACAAATTCAATCAATAAAATGTTCATCATAATACAAAAGTCAAATGGGTAAAAAGCGAATGCCAAGGGCGCTATTATGATAATTAAGGCAAGTATCATCTGCTTTTTACTAATTTTTTCTTTTTTATATCCAGAGAAAATGAATAATGCGATATAAACTGTTAAGGACAACAATACAACGAATGAAGCTCCATAAGGAATCTTAAAAACGGGTATAAACAAAACAGAGCATTTAGCTTCCTTATTAAGCAGATTATCCTTATTAAACTTTGAATAACCAGAATCAAATGCGACAAATCCTGTTATTTTTGTTCTGTTTACCTCTATATCCGGATTGATTATCTTAGGTTTTTCTTCTAACAAATCTGTATATTTGTCTGCAGAATCACTTTTTAAAGAATAGCTGACTGATTTTTCCTCATTTGAGCCAATAAGGTTTATTTTGAATACTGCCTCATCAGACTCAAATTGAGCAGGAAGTTCACTAAACTTAAGAGTTGGATCATTCAACAAAGAGTTTGGGATTGGAACCCTTAACTCAACATTTTCTACAGCATAATCCCCTATGTTTTTGACTGATGATTTAATTATTGTTTCATAAGAAGTTT
>JAGLZG010000236.1 GCA_023131705.1 Nanobdellota archaeon | reverse complement strand
CTACAAGAGCAGGGTTTCCATAGATATTTTTTCTAACTGAATAATTGATAGAATCTACTTCTGCATTAGTCCAAGCTAAATACTTTAAATCATCAGTACCATTGACTTGTGAGAGTTTATGAATGATTTTTTGTCTGTCTGCTGTAAATAAAAATCCTTCTGCATTTTCTCCTTCTCCTTTTAATTGTGCTTCTCCTTTGTCAATTAGGTTAAAATTTCTACTAAGTTCAATAATAGGATTTCCTCCTGCTTGTCTAATGATTTCAGTTAAAGTGGTGGTGTACCAATTCTGATGAAATACTGGAGAGTTTATCTCTTTAACAGGATTAATTTGTTTTTCATCCCCTAAGAAAATAATAGGAAATGAGTATTGTTCAAGATACACTAACATTTCCTTAGATAACATAGATGCTTCATCAATAATAAGAAGTCCACATCTTTTAAAAGGTTTGTCTGTTTTAGGGAAAATCTGTGCCCAATATTTTTTACCACTTCCTTTGTGGATTTGCATTTTTAATTTAAGTCCACTATGTACAGTACAGAAAATAAGAGAAGTTTCATCTTCTGTATAAATTTTATTCTTTAGTACTGAAAGTGCTTTATGAGTAGGTGCTGAAATATAGGTTGTATTCCTGGTTATTTCTAGTTCTAATAAAAAATTCACTAAGGTAGTTTTACCCACTCCTGCAGAACCTGAAAGGACTATTCTTTTTCTTTGTGAGAGGATTTCCCCAACAATCTCCCCCAATTTTTCTTCTTGGTGGGGAGTTAAAATTACTTTATTCATTGTGTATTTATTTATTTACATTTCATTCAAAAATAAGAAAATTCAGGGGATATTTCTACCCCCTGTATTCTCAATTTACTCTTTTAAAGAGTTTGTTCTGACACTACTTGTGCTCCTGACATTTCAACACTAATTTGTGTTGAAGCATAGAAATCATCTGCTTGCTCAGTTCTTCCGTCAATATCTTCTTTAGCTGTATTGCTATAGAAAACTGCACGATACTGTGGTTTGCCATTTGCATCAAGGACTAATTGACCTTCTTTCTCATGTCCCTTACCAAATCTAACTACTTGACTGTTTGCATAGTCATCCATAGTCTTTTGGTTAGCTTCAATTGAATACACTTGATTGTCAGTCAAGATTGGTCTGTTAGACATCATTCTGAATAATACAGAATTTTCTGGCAATTTAGCCAAAACATCATCTGCAGAGCAATTTGCAGGGACATCAATCCATGCTACTCTGTTTTCAATGTTCTCAAAACTTTGTTCTCCAAATCCAAACTCTTCTAAAGCAAAAGGATTGTCCTGATGACTTGAAGTTACTTGTTTAGATGGGTAGAAAGAAGTTGTCTTCACTGCCTGT
This sequence comes from Nanobdellota archaeon, assembly GCA_023131705.1. Lineage (GTDB taxonomy): Archaea > Nanobdellota > Nanobdellia > Woesearchaeales > B3-WOES > JAGLZG01. Next base: position 219 of record JAGLZG010000236.1, on the reverse strand, counting down.
CTGATTTGTGCACTTTTTGTACCTTCTTTTTGAAAGTCTCCTGCATACACTTTGTCTACACTAATTGGTGTCATTGACACTACTCTTCTGATTCTGTTTTCAGAACCTACTTTTACATTCTCCATAATTTAATGGTTTAATGATTAATAAATAAATAAAATACTTGGTTACATAATTAGAAGCCTATGTAAAATGCTTATATTATAATAGAAAAACCAC
>JAGLZG010000235.1 GCA_023131705.1 Nanobdellota archaeon | reverse complement strand
TAGTTGTCTTTTTCAACAAGTATATTCTTTCCATCATAAAGATTTAATTGCAGCCCTTTCCTGCTCATCATTTTTCCGGTTATCTTGCAGATCTTGAGATTAGCATCTTTTCCATCTATTTTCAAAACAGATACCCTTCCTTTTTTATCTAATAAGACCCTGTAATATTCCTTTAGAGAAGGAAAAGCCAGGCTGTCCATAAAACCAATAATAAAATTACCCTCTTTTCTTCTCACACCATCTACCAAAACCTCATTGTTATTCAGGATATTTTTAACATCTCTTTTTGTTTTTGCAATCTTCATAATATCCCTTAACATAACAGTCAGAGGCAAGCCTAGTTTAAAATTATGAGGGCCTGGTTTAGGTCTTGCAACATATGCTATTCCTTTTCTCTTTATCTGCCATGTTTTTGGCATATCCAGTCTTTTCAAATGTTTTCTTGCCATCTTTATTTTCTCTCAGCTGTTTTTTCAACTGCCTTTTTTTCTTTTTGAGAAGCCTTCGCCTTCTCTAAACCTTTCTTCGAAAGTTTCTCAGCTGCTTTTTCTTTATTTTCAACTTTCTTTTTTCGTTTTTTATCATCAATATTTATTTCAGTGATAATAAGATTTGAAACATTTATAGGATATGGTGTTTTTGAGCCATCCTTTTTCATCATTTCAATGCCTGTTATTATTGCCCTGCTTTTCTTAAGGTCAATCTTTTCAACAGTTCCTGTTTTTCTTTTAAATTGCCCCCTTAAAATCTTGACCTTATCACCTTTCCTTAGGCCAATATTCCTTTTCCCATACTTTTCTCTTAACTCCTTTGAAAGATGAGTATGAATAAATTTTTGTTTTATATGTAGGGGAGCATTATACCTATACTTTCTCTGCTTTCTTGGCTGCTTGCTCCTTACCCATTTTTTTGAAAATCTTTGTTTCATTTTATTCTTATTCCCTTATGCTGTAATGATATGTCCAATGTTTTTTCCCATCTGAATATACCATTCCATCTTTTCCTTCAGCCTTTCTTTCTATTACTCTTTCTTCTGTCATTTTTTTAAGATGCTTTGCAGTAGTATTATAAGTTAATCCTATTTTGTCTGCAATTACAATAGAGTCTAATTCTTCACCCTTTCTCAATGTTTCCAATATTTTGCCTTCAGTTTTATTTTTCATTTTAATTTTCTTTCCGCTACCTAAAAACTGGAGATTCTGCTTAATCCCGTTTTCCTGTGTCTTTCTATTATTCCACGTTGAAAATTCATCCATTTTAAACAATTATTCTTGCTAATTTTGATATTCCTGGCCACCTGTCACATGCCTCTTTTGCAATCGCTCCCTTGAATAATGTTCCCTTAGGGTTTCCCTTTTCATCCTTGCATACAACAGCAGCATTATCCTCAAATTTTATTCTGTCTCCAGAGGCTCTTCTGTACTCCTTTTTTTGCCTTACAATAACTGCAAAAACGACCTGTTTTCTCATATCCGGTCTTCCTTTTACAACCGAAGCCTGCACTAAATCGCCTACACCGGCAGCAGGAAGCCTTCCTTTTGATGTCTTTAAACCTACAACTGTAAAAATCTTGATTATCTTTGCGCCGGAGTTATCACAGGTTGCAATCTTACTTTGAACCGGCAATGCCCTTGTTATACTTGAACTAATAGCTTTCATATTAATCAGCCTTTTCTTTGATATTTTCTTTTACTTCCTTTTCCTTCTCTTTTTCAGGAACCTTTGATTCTTCTAATGCTTCCTCTCTCTGCTCAAAACCAAATTCCTTTCCAAGATTTTGCACTATAACAAAATTTTTGGTTTTACTCAAAGACCTGCACTCCATTATCATAACCTTATCCCCTTTTTCAGCATTAATGCAGGGAGGATTATGAACTCTTACCTTTGTCCTTCTTTTTTCAAATCTTTCATATTTAGGAACATTAAACAGCCTGTCCCATTGAACAGTTGCGCTTTTATGGACATCTTTAGCTATGACAATACCATAAAATGTTCTGCCTCTTACTCTGAGGTTGCCATGAAAAGGGCATTTCTTGTCATTACAGCTTTTGCCGGGCATTTTTACTTTTATTCCTATCTCTTTTGTTTTTTCATTTACCATTTTGATAATCAACCTTTTATCTTACATCAATTGTGTCATGTGAAAAACCCATTTGGATTAAAAAATCCTTGACCTGTTGTTTGTGATTTCCCTGCAATTCAATTAT
>JAGLZG010000234.1 GCA_023131705.1 Nanobdellota archaeon | reverse complement strand
TTTGGTTATTCTGAATCAACTGGTGCAGCTACAGGAAGTTGTGATTAAATTTTTTAAATAAAAAAGGGAAATATGAGAAAACCACTAATGGCAGGAAACTGGAAGATGAACTGCACTGTTAAGGATGCAGTTGAGCTTGTCAAAGAGTTAAAAAAATATGTCAAGGATGTCAAAAACACTGAAATTCTTGTTTGCCCCCCATTTACAGCTTTAAATGAAGTAAGTAGAACAGTAAAAGATTCTAATATTGAATTAGGGGCGCAAAATATGGGTTATGAAGATAGTGGTGCTTTTACAGGTGAAATTTCTCCTTTGATGCTAAGGGAGTTAAAATGCAGGTATGTAATACTGGGGCATTCTGAAAGAAGGCATATCTTCAATGAAAATGATGGAGTGATAAACAAGAAGATAAAATGTGCTCTAAAAAATAACCTAAAGCCAATACTATGTGTAGGAGAAACCCTCCTGCAGAGGAGAGCTAACCTTACAAAAAAGATAATCCTTAATCAGATTCAGAACGGGCTTAAAGATATCAAAGCAGACGATATGAAAAATATAGTTGTTGCTTATGAGCCTGTTTGGGCAATTGGCACAGGAAAAACAGCTATGCCTTACCAAGCCCAGGAAATTCACGCTTCTATAAGAGATCTTCTGGAAGATATGTTTAACCAGGACGTAGGTTTTAACACAAGGATCATATATGGCGGAAGCGTAAAGCCGGACAATATAAAAGAATTGATGATGCAGTCAGATATAGATGGGGCTTTGGTAGGCGGCGCATCACTAAAAGCAAAAGATTTTTCTCAGATTATAAGATACTAAGGAACAGTAATATAAACCAGATGTTTTTCACCATATTGCGCGCTATCTGATTTTATTTCAATGCTTATTGCGTATTTGCCGGGTGGTGCGTTTCTTTTTACATACACATTAACTTCAAATATTCCCTGGTCATTTGACTTTATGTTTTTTGATATTTCACTAAGAAGCTCTACAAAATCATTGCCCTCATCATCAACACAATCCATGTCATATCCATTTGCATTATAACATTTGTAAATCTCTTTATTAAGATTAAAAGTGCCAGTACCCCCTGTATTCAAAACACCAACACCAAAAATACCATTATTATTGGCTTCTATTGTAAGGGATGATGGATAAACAATAACCTGCTCAGAAGTGCTGAACATTATATCCTGCATCTGCTGTTTTGTGCTTTCATCAAGAGTTTCTCTTATCTCTTCTGCGCTTCTGAAAAACCTGTTAAAAAAAACAATTCCCATGCTAAAAACAACAAGAGCTATGATTAATGTAACAATAAAGTTAATTGAAAGTTGAATAGCTTTTTTATTTTTTAACATTGTTATATAGTTTAATTACTTCACAATCTCATACTCCCTTACAATAATCACAAGGAATATTACCAGCACAACAGCTCCTGTAAACATCCATATAACGCCATTCAATATCCTGTCATAAAACATCTTATACAATCCAAAAGCCATTATACCAAATCCAAGCCATAAAAACTTGTCTAGAACTAGCTTCATTATTTCAAATTCCTGCTGCTCTGTCATACGTTTCTTCATTTTTAAAAAAGAAAAAAAATATTTAGGATACTTCTACGAAGAATGATTTTGAAGCATATTCTTCTGGTTCTGTTAAAGGAGTTTCTCCTTCCTTTGTCTTGCTTATTTCAATCTTATACATGTATGTTCCACTGGTTCCTTCAACTTTGTGAACTACATTGTAAACATTTGCATCTCTTGGCTTAAGGCTTTGTGGAGAGGAATCCCAGAAAAAATCACCTGCCCTTGATTTTTGTGTTGAACTTAAGTTCATAAATTTACTTGTATTATCATCCCATCTTTTTATAATTATTGTATAATCAATAGAACTATCCCCAGTATTCATAACACCAAAAGCAAGGTCTTTCTTTTCATTTACGCTTGCTTTAATTCTCTGCACAGGAAAAGATAATGGCTTATTCCCTGTTCTTAAATCCTCCAGAATCTGCTGCCTTATCTGCTCCTGCACCTGCCCTGTTGTTGAGGTTATATCCTTAAACATACCTCTTATAAATCCTAATCCCAAGCCAAGCATGGTTAATGCAAGAACAATTATGACAATAGCATTTATACTTAAATTTAAAGCTCCTTTTTTATGAGACTTCATCTTTCACCTCTTATTTTGATTCAAACTTAAAATTAAAACATTTGAAATAATCTTATATTTACCCTATCAATACTTATATATAAATCTTTCCTAAATGTCATAAATTTTACTACAACAAAAATTTAAATAAAGACATTAACACCACTATAAAATTATAAATAGGGAGTAGAAAAAAATGGTTTCCTAGTATTGTTTTATAAGCAGTTTGTAGTTTTTCTGGCATTTTATTCGACCTCGTGTAAATTTTTTATTTTAATTATATTTTGTTCTGGCATTACACATGCTACACCCACTGCAAACTCCCCCATTGCGTCATAAACTTCTTTAACAAGGTCATGAGCTTTATTGTTCCCAAAACAGACATCTCTTGGGTATCC
>JAGLZG010000233.1 GCA_023131705.1 Nanobdellota archaeon | reverse complement strand
GATGTTAAATCAGCTCCTGTTGAAATTACTTCTGATAATAAGGTGATGAAATTATCTCCCCTTAACTTTTTAATTTTATCAGTCTCATCAATAGCATTAATCATTTTAGGAAGTTTGCATTATAGTGTTTTTATGAAATCAAAGCTTTAGGAGGGTTTAAAGTAAACAACTGTGGGCTGAAGCCCACAGCATTTCAAAGAGGGCTTTGCCCTCAGGCACAAAAACCAGACAAAGATTTTTGTGCTTTCATAAGTTTTTGGCGACCTCGCAGAATTACATTTAGCGATTTCTCGATGAAAATCTGAAAAACCATCAAAGGTTCGCTACGTATACAATTTTACTGTTGTTCCAATTTTCTAAAATAAATTAAATAGACCATACAAAGGTGCATAGACAAGAATCAGCAAACCTATCACTCTTGGTATTAATCCAAACTTAACAAAATCTTTTCTGGGCATCCTTAAAGCTCCAAAAACTATTGGAAAATATGGAAGAGGGCTTAGCGCTGCAGCAAGAACAAACAGATAACCATATTTCTCCCAAAATTTGAAGATTTGTATTAGTTTTTTATGCCTAAACAGAGAGCATACAAAATCAAGACCTTGTTTTCTTCCAATCTCAAAACCAATTATCGAGCCAAAAAGAGAGCCAAGTATAGCAAACAACAAAGTAATATGAACATTTAATCCTGCTGATATCGCGGTAATAATAGCAAAATACGGGTGGATTATCTGAGGGATTAACTCTAATAAGGCGCTTATTATAAACAAGCTGAATATCCCGTATGCAACAACCCCTGTTGTTAATCCTTGTTTAAAATAATTATAACCAATGATTCCTGCTGCACCTAAAATAATAATTATAGAAAGAATAATAATGCCCATTATGTTTATTTTTCTTTTATTAAGATTATACCCAACCATGAAATAAATGAATCTTAATGATATATAAAACTTTTGGGAAAGCTTTGCTTTCCTAAAGGTTTAGAAACTTTGTTTCTAAAACTTTACTAAAAACCTATTATTTACAATATAAATCTTTTTAAACAGGGGTTTTTATGATATAGATATGCAAATATCTGTTGTTGCTTCCGGGTCTAATGGAAATTCCTGTTTAATAGAAAACAAAGGAACTTCTTTGCTGATAGATGCAGGAAAAAGCTGCAGGGAAATTGAAAGGAGATTAAACAACTTAGGGACATCTTTGGAAAATGTCAATGCTATATTGCTCACGCATGCTCATTCAGACCACATAGCAGGTGTTGATGTCATATCAAGAAGATATAATATACCTGTTTACTTAAGCAAAGATGTATATGAACAAACAAACTTAAACACAAAAACAAAGATATTTTCAAAAAGCTTTAAAATAAATAATTTAAAGATAAAACCAATACAAACATCACATGATGTCCCTTCAACAGGATTTAAAATAAATGATTTTGGAATATTCACAGATACAGGAATAATAACAAAGGAAATTGAAAAAATAACACCAAAGCTGAAAGGAATCTTATTAGAATCAAACCATGATATTGATATGCTGATTAATGGCAGTTATCCAGCTTTCCTAAAGCAAAGAATTTTATCAGACAGGGGACATCTAAGCAATATACACGCAAGTGAATTAATAGAAAAACAAGGAAAGAATCTTAATTTTGCATTATTAGGCCATTTATCTGCTAATAATAATACAGTTAGGATAGTAAAGCATACTTTTGAGACTATTGTAAAAAAGAAGCTAAACTATAATGTTTTATCCAGGGAAAAAGAGTCTGGTGTTTGGGATATTTGAGAAAGGTTTTAATTATCCTTTGCCAAACAATCTCTTAAAGAAATCTTTTATTTTTGTGAAGAAGCCTTTTTGCGCTGTTTCTTTCTCTTCTTTTATTGTTTTCTCTTTAGGTTCTTCTAATATCTTTTGCTCTTCTACGGTTACTTCTTTGGAAAAGGTTGTTTTTGCACCACTTAAATCTCTCGCAGTAATTGTTACAGTAAAGTTTCCAGTTGTTTTGTAATCATGTATAACATCAGCTTTATTGCTGGCTTTATAGCCATCTCCAAATTCTATTGTGTATACAACCATCTCTTTGTCTGGATCAGAGACACTAGCCCTGAATGCCACCTCTGTCTTTCCAGGCGTTGCCATAATAAACAAATCAACCTCTGGAGGCCTGTTCACTTCTGTTATTTCATCTGCTTCTTTACTAAGGCAAACACCATCTTTACAGTCTGAGCATGTCTTTATCTGCGCCTTGCAGAAACCCTGATGGCAGTAATATTCAATTAATTCACCTTCCCTGCAGAAGTCTGCCCCTTCAGTTTCATAAGTGTCTTTGCAGAATCCTTTCTGCTTATAGTTTATTCCACCATCATCATCAAAGCATGCTGCATATACAGAAGAGGCTAATATAATTAATATTATTCCTACGAACCCCTTTTTGTTCATAATATTAAGTAGTTAGTTGTTATTTTTAAATTTATCTAATAAAAAGAATTATTTTAACATTCGGTTTTCAATGATAATAAAAAAATTCATTTAATATCTAAAGCTTTAATTATTTTGTCAAGTTTTTCATTAATTATGTCAAGATCTTTGCTAGAATTCTTATTAGAACCGCCTTTTTTTGCAAAACAATCATTACAATAGACAGGCTTGGTTGAAGTTGGTTTGAAAGGAACTTCACATTCTTCACCGCACTCAGAACAAATTACTTTAGTCATCTCAATATCACGCCTGGATCTACTACGAGAGTCTCTCCTGCCTCTGGGACCATCTTCAAAATTTCTCCCATCTCTGGAAGGTCTCTTTGAAGATCTATCTCTAAAATCTCCTGAGCTTCCTCTTCCTCTTGAACGTTCAAATCTCGGCATAATAGATAAAAATTGGGGTGAGTATATAAGGCTATGTTTTTAAAATAATTTTCTATTTTTGATATGACAAACATTGTTTGAATATAACTTTAAAGTAGTTACAAACGAAAGATTTAAAAGCATAGTATAATTTTTTGATAATATGGTTACCCAATTACATGTTGAAATGAAGAAGAAAAAGCTGCATAATGACTTTATGGCAATAATATTATATGAAAGAATGGGTTATGATTCGGCTCATGGTGCAAAGGAGTTCATTAGGCTTGTGAAAAATGGTGATTTTTGGTATAAAAGGCAGTATCCTCAAAAAGATGACATAAATCTTGCAATACTTGCATACGC
>JAGLZG010000232.1 GCA_023131705.1 Nanobdellota archaeon | reverse complement strand
CTTAACTGCACTTGGTGTAAGCATCAAACTCACATCTTGGTCTAATCCTCGTTCTCTCATCAAAGCATAATCATAACCTCCTTCATTAGGAAAGTATGTTGCTCCATCATCTAATACTCTACTTCTGTAATTCTGTATATAAGATTCTCCATAAGAAAGGTTCTTTTGTGATATGTTCTCCTCTAAAACATCTACTTTACCCTCTAAAACATCTACTCTGTCACTTACTGCTTCTACATCACTTAATAAAGCAATATCCCCTGTTTTATCCTGCCAAGTTTGTACATGTGCTCCTGATAATACATCAGGTCTTTTTACTTCTAAACTATTACCCCCAAAAGAATATTCCACTCTATCTGGTAGGGTGTCAGAATATGCTCCAAAATCATCAATCATTCTTAATTTATCAGAATATAAATGCCCCTCTGGTAAGTTAATAACCCCTGAAACTACAGATATTTTTTTGGCATCCCTTATAATAACATCTTTTGTGAAAGTCTTTTCTCCTGTAATAGTTTGTGCTGTATCTATAGTAACATACTCTCCAAACTTATTATCTAAAGTATTAAGAGCTTCTGTTGTAGTTGCTCCTGTTACACCTGATGTGTTCTGTATTGTATCTGTAGTAAGTATTCCTAATCCAATTACTTTAGAATCATGGTCAGAACCAAAGTACAAAATAAAGGTTTTATCCCCACCTGTTGCTCCTACTTTTTCACATCTAATTTGATACCTAACTGTATAGTCTGTAGGTAATACTACATCAACAGGTACTTGTCCTCTTAACTCAATAGTATTCTCTTGGTTAGCAGTTATAGTATTTAGTATTGGTGATTCTAATACTCCAATTGGCACTACTCCTAAAGAACCTACAGGTAATCCTGTTGGTGCTGCAACTAATGCCCCTAAATCATCTACTAAATATGCTTCAATATAGAACTTCTCTTGTCCTTGTACGGAGTTAACCATATAAGATAAGGTTGCAGTTCTCTCTCCTTTTACTATGGTTCTGTCAACTTGTTGAGGTGAGTCTCCTGTATGGTATATTGGTAAACTTGCTATTGTATTATTAGGCACTGTAACCACAGAAGTTACTGTAGGTACACTTCCTACTGACTCTGATGCAAAGTAATTAGCTCCATCAGGTTCTCCTGTCAAGTACACAACTCTACTTGTAAATACTGAACTCTCCTTTTCTAAACTTAAATTTTGTACTGTATTAATACTTAATACACCTTCTGTAGCATGGCTCACTAATACCTCTGCTATTATCCTCGCATTAGTTTCTGGTCTAATATCTGTTAAATCTCCTGCAACTGAAGAAGCGTAGAGTACTGAATTAACTAACCATTGGTCTGTCTTAACATCCTTTACCTCCCCATAAGTAGTTACAACCATTGGCTTATCTGCTAATGCTGCTGTAGTGCTTACCCCA
>JAGLZG010000231.1 GCA_023131705.1 Nanobdellota archaeon | reverse complement strand
AATTCTTGTTAGTGTATCAACACTCATGGAGTTAATGAAGAACCAATTATCCTTGATTTTTAAATAAGTATTGGCTTTGATTTGACTCAATTTAGCCAATGATATAACTGCTTCATAAGTGTGTAACCTTGCTGTGGGTGCAGTCAGTTGTTTGATGTAGGGGAAATAATTTATAGCAAAACTTCCTGGTCTTATAGGGTGTCCTATCTTATAAGGCACTTTTCCATTCCTATAGAAGTCTAACTCATTACTAAAGTTTAGTGTGTTAGTTACTTGCTCATTAGCAGGGACTGGTCCATCAAAACTGTTACACAGTTTGTAAGACAGTACAGCACCTCCTACATCTACAAAACCATTTACATTAATGTCAGAAACAGGTTGCTCACTTCTATCCCAAATCATAAGAAAAGAAGAGTCAAATACCCCTGTAAAACCCTCTTCAAGTATTCCTCCTGCTGAGGTAACTTCAAAATCTGATGCAAATCCTACTAAGTATTCATTACCATCTTTAAACTCATTAGTCCATGCCATGTTCTCAAAAGGAACTTCTACCACAATGGTTTCCCCTCCCTTTTGTGCATTAATAGGCTTTAGAATAGAGTCTCCATAACCTACTCCTGTCTTTTCAAAGTATAATGTTTTATTCTTCCATGCCTTTGGTTCTTGGTACTTATAGGTAATACTTTTAGGTACATTTGGTAGAGTAATTGTGTGAGACTTTATATCAATTCCCTCTGTAATATCCTCTGGTGCTCCTTTACCCATCCAATTATCATAAGTAAGTAAGTCATAGTCCACCCTTTGTAGTGGGCTCTTAGTAGGTATCAGGTTATATACACCCATTAACCCTGTTAAAAATGTGATAACTTTCATAGAAGGAAGTCTCCTTGAGAAATCTAATCCTGCTGCAACTATTAACCCTGTAGACCTCACATCAAAATAATCAGTTTCTTGCCCGTAGTTACTAATGCTTGTAACATTGTAGTCTACAGTAAAAGTATCTAAGGGGTTGTTTGAAGACAAAGTTGCCTTAAAAAATGGTTCTACTCCATATTCAGTATATGTTGTAGGTACAACAAAAACTACTGTTTCTGTCCCCACTCCTGTATAAGTAAAATCGTCTCCTGCAGGTAGCCACGAACTATCTGCATAGGGAGCTTTAAATAGAGTTATAGTCCATTGTGTATTAGGGTCTGCAGGCTCTATTATATATGTGAAAGTTGTCTGTGCTATGTTAGACATACCTATTAAAAACGTAACTCCATTACTCTCTTTCATTGCAGCAGGGTAATCTCCTACTGCATCATTATTATAGGTTATCCAAGAAGAACTGTCTTCAGGCTCTACACTACACCACATATATAAATCATCTAAATTTAAACCTTGGTCAAGTCTAATAGATAGGTCATACTTAGTGTTAATTTTAGCAAGGATTTCCTGTACTTGAATAGCAGGTCTAAAGTCCTTAGGTTCTAATAATCTATTATTATCACTTCCAGGTAGGTTAATCTCTCCTGTTGTAAGTATATCAGCAAGTAATACAGTAGTATTACTCATCAAAGGATAAATAACTTTATTATTGTACAATGCTTGGTCAAAAGCCATACCCTGTCTCACTTTCTCAGCATCAATTTCATGAGAGAACTCCGAGAAGTTTAAATCTTGTAGTGTATCATCTCCTAATATATCATTAAGTGTAGATATGCTCCCTGTGAATGTCAGCAAGTGGTGACTAAGTTTCCCAAACCTATAAATAGCCTTATCATATTTGATATAGCCATCCTTATATAGTACTCCATCAATCTCAATCTTTGCT
>JAGLZG010000230.1 GCA_023131705.1 Nanobdellota archaeon | reverse complement strand
TGTTTGAATTGCCTTCTAACCTCGTTTATAACATGTTCTGCCACTACACCAACAGCCTTCATTGTCAGAGCTGAAAATAAAAATGGCAGTAAAGCTCCTATGAATAAACCAATCATAACAGTTGGCATTGTTATATCAATTATAACTTTAGTTCCAGTTAGTTGAGAAACAACTTGTGTATAGCTAGCGAATAAAGCTAATGCTGTCAAGGCTGCAGAGCCAATTGCAAATCCTTTTCCAATAGCAGCTGTTGTATTACCAACAGCATCCAGGCTTTCGCATCTTTTTCTTACTTTTTTACCCATCTTTGCCATCTCTGCAATTCCAGCAGAGTTATCAGCAACAGGGCCATAACAATCACTAGCTAAAGTTATGCCTAAAGTAGATAACATGCCAACAGCAGCAATTGCTATCCCATATGGGCCTGAAAAATGATAAGATAAATAGATTGCAACACAAACAACTAAGACTGGTATTATAGTAGAGAACATGCCTACTGATAAACCCTGAATTATATTAGTGCCTGCTCCTGTCTTGGCTGCCTCTGCTATTGTTTTTACTGGTTTTCCTTCTCTGCTTGTATAATGCTCTGTTGACAGACCTATCACAATCCCTGTTATCAGCCCTGTTAGAGTTGAGTAAAATAGATTTATGTCAGCAATATACCTTATTAAAAAATAAGAGCCAATCATCATTAAAACAGAGCTTACAAAAATACCCTTGTTCATAGCCCAATAAAGATTGGTTTTTTTAGTGACTTTAACAAAAAAGATGCCTATAATAGAGGATAAAATTCCAACAGCAGCCAAACCCAAAGGCAGAATAATCCCTTTGGCAGATAAAACAATCAAACCAAGAACCATTGCCGCTATTATTGAATCAACATAGCTCTCAAATAAATCAGCACCCATTCCAGCTATATCCCCCACATTATCACCAACCTGGTCTGCTATAACTGCCGGATTCCTGGGATCATCTTCCGGGATTCCTTTCTCTACCTTGCCAACCAAGTCAGCACCAACATCAGCTGCTTTTGTATATATCCCACCACCAACCCTGGCAAATAAAGCGGTTGATGAAGCACCAAAACCAAAGCCATAGATTATATTTGGATCTTTAAAAATCAGATATAAAACAGTAACTCCTGCTAAACCTAAACCAACAACAGTTAAACCCATAACAGAACCAGAAGAAAAAGCCACTTTTAATCCATTATTCAGGCTTTTTTTAGCTGCTTCAGCTGTCCTTGCATTAGCTAAAGTAGCTATCCTCATCCCAATGTTACCTGCTAAAGCTGAAAAGATTGCTCCAATAATAAAAGCAATCATTATATTTTTTCCTATAAAAAAATATAAAACCAAAGCAACAATTATAACAAAAACAGTCAATACCTGATATTCCTTATGCAAAAAAGCTAAAGCGCCTTTATGAATAAATAAAGAAAGCTCTCTCATTTTTTCTGTTCCAGAACTTA
>JAGLZG010000023.1 GCA_023131705.1 Nanobdellota archaeon | reverse complement strand
CAATGCTCCACAGCATGCTCAGGATCTGATTGAATTTATAGAATTTGAATGGGATAGGTATATAAAAAATGGGCATGATCTATCAAAATCACACCCAATATCCTCAGCTGTTGTGAGGCTCAGAAATTTATATCTGCAGCTCCAGGATCTCAGAGAAAAATCATCATCAGAGATCCTGCAATCATAAACAGAATGAGGAGCACTCTGAAAACTGCAGGGAGGATATATTTCCTCAGCAGTTTTTTGTGGATTGCTTTGTGGTACCTGGTGGAGATCTTATCTGATTCCAGAGATCTCCAATTGTGCTCTGTGGAGTATCTCAGGATCTCTCTCTCGTGTAGTTTCAAAAATGGTTTTTTCATGGTTTAAATGATTGGATTATCATCTACTGGATGCCCATGCTCTCCTGCAGGATCTGGCTCAGTGTATTCATTATCTCCAAAAAATTCTGCAGGCATTATTTTCAGCTCCATCTCAGCCATTTTGGTATTATATTTGGCTCTGATGGTATTCATTTCCTGATCAGTGATGTATTCTCTATCCTCTATCTCCAGGAATATCTGTGGATTGCCGTTCACCTCTGTAACTTTGAATTTTTGCCCAGTACGTTGGTTGAATTGGGAGGCAACTGTTCTCACATATGATGGCTCCTCTCCAGGTATCTCAACTGATCCAGTTTTGTATTGGCTGAGGATCTCAATAATTTCTGCATATCTGGATTTTGCACCAGGTATTTTGGCTTTTTTAACCATTAGCAGCTCAGGTTGATCAATATATCCATCCACTACCAAAAGCCCATGCTCAGGCAATAGTTTCTCCAGCTCCTGCTTTTTATCTGTTGCAATTGCCATTTTCTCTCCAGGCTTTAATGATTCAGCCATTTTTGTAATTGTTTCAATTTTCATAACTCGATTTTTAAGTGCTCTAGTAGAGCGTTATTAATTGTCATTAGTATTTCCCTCCATCAGGTTCCTGCCTGAGTCAATAAGTTGCTCCATTTTTTC
>JAGLZG010000229.1 GCA_023131705.1 Nanobdellota archaeon | reverse complement strand
AATATTAAAAAACAAAAAATAAAGAATATAAAGATTATTCATACAGATGGAAGTAAAGGATATAGCAAGGAAGCACCTTATGATAAGATAATAGCAACAGCAGCGTGTCCTTATATTCCTAAACCTTGGATAGAGCAGCTTAAGGATAATGGCATTATTGTAGCTCCTGTTGGTTCATTGTATGGCCAGAAAATGATTAAAGCAAAGAAGATTAAAGAGAAATTAGAGCAAGAAGAATTAGGAGAGTTTATGTTTGTGCCTTTGAAAGGGAAGTATGGATTTCCCTGAAATATGGTCTTTTCTATAACAATCTTTATAAACCCATTCAGATTCTTAAAAATAAAAGAGGTGTTTAACTAATAATACCTCTAGAGTTGTTCTAGAGCTTTTAAGGGGGTAAAAATGGAAAAAACAAATATAATATTAGCAGGTTTGCCAGGTGATATGCCAACAAGAGTTAAAAATGTTATTGATGAAATTTATAATTTTGAATTAACAACATTAACTCATTTAGAGGATAGAAAACCGCATTATATTGCTTTAACAGGTTTAAAACTGAAAGATAAGGATATAGATAAAGAATACCAAGATAAATATAGAAAAGAAACTAATACAGATTTAATTAAACCAGAAAATCATGAAGGTATTTTAGCAACATTAAAAGAGGAATACAAAGATTCTTTATTTGGCATAAACTTTGCAACAAAAGAAGGTTATGATGTTAATTTTAAATTTGTTAAATATGGAATCCCTTTTATTTCTGGTGTTACAGGAGCTTCAAAAGAGCAAGAAAATGAATTAGAAAAAGTGGTAAAAGAAAGTGGTATTTGTGCTGTTATTGATAAGAATATGAGTCCTGCTTTGGTTGTTTTTGGAGCAATGCTTAAATATGCTTCTCAAACATTTCCAAGAGCTTTAGAGGGTTATTCTGGATATGGTATAGATAGTCATCAATCAACTAAAAAAGATGAAATAAGTGGAACACTGGTAAAATGGGCGGAACCTATTAAAGAATTGGGAATTAATTTTATTCCAACAAAAGGAGATAGGACAGCTGATTATGGTCACGGAGACCATTTTATAAGAATTGCAAGCCCTGATGGAACAGTAAAGCTAACATTCCAAACAGAGGTTCTTGGGAGAGACACTTATGCTCAAGGAACAGTGGAAAAAGCAATGCCTTTCCTTACTAAAAAAATGGATCAAGGAGAAAAAGGTCAAGTCTATACTATGATAGATGTTTTGAAAGGATAAAAATGGAAAAAATAAGACTTGCAATACTTGGAGCAACCTGGGCAGGAAGGCAAGGTTTAGAATTATATCTCCAGGAATACAAAGGGATGTTTAAGTAAATTTTTAAACAAATTACAGAAATTTATTAAAGATAAAGTTTAGATTAAAAATGGCAGAAAAAGCAGTTCCTTTTAAAAAATCCCAGTTAGAAGAAATAATTAAAGAGCATGGGACACCATTTCATATTTATGATGAAAAAGGAATAAGAGGAAATTTAAGAATATTAAATAAAGCATTTTCCTGGAATGATGGGTTTAAAGAATATTTTGCTATAAAAGCTCTACCAAATCCTTATATTTTAGAAATTTGCAGAGAAGAAGGGGCTGGTGCTGATTGTAGTTCAGATCCTGAATTAATTTTAGCTGTTAAAGCTGGTATTGTTGGGGAAAATATAATGTTTACTTCTAATGACACACCTACAGAAGAATATGTGGGTGCAAGAAAACTTGGGGCAATAATAAATTTAGATGATATAAGTCATATTCCTTTCTTAGAGAAAAATGCAGGTATACCAAATCTTATTTGCTTTAGGTATAATCCAGGTCCTTTAAGGGGAGGGAATTCAATAATAGGAAAACCAGAAGAAGCAAAATATGGATTTACAAAAGAACAACTTTTTGAAGGATATAAAATAATGAAAGAAAAAGGAGTTAAGAGGTTTGGTTTGCATACAATGGTAGCCTCAAATGAACTTAATCCACAATATTTTATAGATACTGCTAAGATGTTATTTGAATTAATTGTTGATATTTCTAAGAAATTAAATATAAAATTTGAATTTGCAAATTTAGGAGGGGGGATAGGAATCCCTTATAAGCCTGAGCAAGAGCCTGTAGATTTGAATAAGATATCAAATGGTGTGAAAGAAACTTATGAAAAAATGATTATGGGAAATAGGCTACATCCACTTAAAATCTTTATGGAAAATGGAAGAATGATTACAGGTCCCCATGGCTATTTGTTTACAAAAGTTAGACATATAAAAAATACATATAGAACCTATGTTGGATTAGATGCTTGCATGGCTAATCTTATGAGACCTGCAATTTATGGTGCTTATCACCATATCACTGTTATGGGAAAAGAGGATATACCACACAATCATATTTATGATGTTACAGGAAGTCTTTGCGAAAATAATGATAAATTCGCAATTCAAAGACCGCTTCCTAAAATTGAAATAGGAGATATTTTGGTTATTCATGACACAGGAGCGCATGGTTGGGCAATGGGATTTAATTATAATGGAAAATTGCGTTCAAAAGAACTTTTGTTAAGAGAAGATGGTAGAGTAGAGATGATAAGAAGAGCTGAAACTGAAAATGACTATTTTAGTACATTAAAATTCCAAGGTTCTAAATTTTTTAAAGTTTGAATAGAGATTAAATTTATGAAAAGAGTATAAAAAATCCAGAGTTGTTAGGAATGTCAAAAACCACCCATCAAAGATGGGTGGCATGCTTGTAGCATAGCTAACATTATTCAGGTGGTTTTTGAGCATGCTCAGAAATATACCATCTTCTAAAGCAAGATAATGTACTTCGTCCACTGGTTATAAACCAGTGGTATATTTCTGACATATAAAAAATGAAAAAATGGGTATGTCATGATACTATACATTAATTTTAAAATACTAACATTTTTATATTAGTTTCAATTCTATCATTTATCAGGAAGAGGATAAAAATGGCTGAGCAATATCAAGTGAAAAATAATTCTGTAACATTATATCTAAATAATATTGCCCATATTACAGCATCAGTTGAATTAAAAAAAGCTCAAGATAGAGTCAATCTGCTTGGAATTGCTCCAGAATTTGAGTTTGAAACATTGCATCCAATTTTTGGAAGTAAAAAAATAAAAATTCTAGAAGCAATGGTTTTAGAAGCAACAACTTTAAAGGAGATAGCTGAAAGTTTAATTGGCAGAAAGATTTATGATAGGGAAGCTAATAAATATGTTAAAAATTTGGGTGTAGAAGGAAATAATTTATTAGTTAAAGGTGCAAGTGATCTATTATATGCAAAACCATTAACTGCTTTTGATTATAAAACTGATGAAGAGATAAGGGAAAGAAAAGCACTTCAATTGAAATTACAAGGCATTGGCAATGAGAAACAAATTTTAGAGTTGTCATATCTAACCAATGGAATTACTTTAACGCCACATTACAATATTACTTTAATAAACAAAAGACTTGCATTAGCATCTGCTGTTGAAGTAAAAAACAGGACAGGAGAAGCATACAAAGATGTTGAGTTGGAAGTTGTTCCTGGTGATGTAGAAACCCCTTATTTACCAAGAGGCAGACCCCCAAAAATAATGAGATTAGAAGCAATGGCTTTAACAGCAGAAGGAGTTAAGTCTTTTGAAGAAGAAGGCCAGATTAGATATACTTTTGGAAGAAAGAACCTGCCTAAAGGTGATTCAAGATTTAATTTTGGAGAACTAAAGAAAAAATTAAATTATAAAATAATTTATAGAACAAATTTAGGAAATCAAGAAAAACCAGATATTAGTGCTGTTTTAAGATTTAAAGCACCTGTAACATTAACTGCTGGTTCTGTAGCGGTGTATAGTGAAAAAACAATATCAGGTGAATCTAAGCTAATTGAAAGGTATGAAGGTGGAGGAGCTATTAAAAATCCTGTACTAAAAGGAAAAAATGCTAATATCAAACTAAGAACACCTGATACATTAGAGATAAAAGTAGAACAAACTGGACATACTAAACATGTTAAAACAAAAACAAAACCAGTTTTTGCATTTGAAAAAGGATATAAAGTAACAGCAGCTAATGCCGGGCAGGATGAAGTTACAATAGAAACTTATCTAGAATTGAGTGAAACTGAAAAAATTGTAAAAACAAACTTACAACAGCATAAAAAAAGTTCAAAAAGGCAAATAAGATGGGATGTAACAGTAAAGCCTGGAAAAGAAACTACATTTAGTTATAAAATTCAAGATTTTGGATTTAAGCCAATACCAGAAGACGAAATAAAAGCCATATTAGATATAGAAGATAGCTAGTCTTATCAAAACTTTAAAAATTTTTCAGGGTAAATCATTAAAGTTATAAAGCAAAAATAATCTTTCTTAAAGCGGCGGTTATCTCTAATGGGTTTTTATGCTGCCAGACATTTCTTCCGACTGCCAATCCGCAAGTTCCTGTCTGCATTATATCTTTCACTTCCTCAAGGAATTTTTTTTCAGAGGTTTTTTTTCCTCCTGCAATCAGAACTTTAACTTTTCCTGCAGATTTTATAACCCATTTCAGGTCTTTTTTATTTCCATTATACTTTATCTTGATCATATCAGCGCCTAGTTCCAGGCCTACTCTTGCTGCATAAGCCAGTGTTTTTCTGCTTAACTCATCCTTAATTGCTTTTCCTCTTGGATAAACCCATGCTATAACAGGAATGCCATAGCTATATGCTTCTTCCTCAATTTTTTCAAATTCCCTGAAAATAACAGGCTCGTGAATGCTGCCTACATAGATAGTATAGCCAACTGCTTTAGCTCCTAATTCAATAGCTCTTTTTACACTGCAAAGCTGCGGCGCTATAGGATCTCCTTTGACTAATCTTGTTTTTCCATTCAGCTTTATAATCAAAGGGACTTTTGATTTTTTTATCTCATTATAATATCTTTCAACAATTCCTTTTTGAAATATAATTCCGTTGTATTTTCCTTTTTTTGCAATATCTATTATATATTTTGGATCAACATTTTTGTCATTAAAATCAGTTGGGCCATGCTCTAGTCCCTGGTCATAGGCAAGGTACAGCGCTTTTCCTTTTTTTGTTATTTTGTCTAGTTTTATTTTTTGAAAAAACTTTGTTTTTTCTAAACCTTTCTCATTCTTCGAAAGTTTCATTTTATAATCCACTCCATCTGAGCAGCTTGTTTTTAGCGCCATAATGAGTGATAACTGATTCTGAGTTTGCAAGCCCAACCTTAAGTGCAAACTCTATATCTCCTTTTTTTATTATTCCTGCTAAAAAACCTGATGCAAAGGCATCTCCTGCTCCTGTTGTTTCAAGAATCTTTACTTTGTGGGGTTTGATGGCATGGATGTGGCTTCCCTCATAAGCATAGACCTTGTTTTTTCCGTCTGTTATAACAACAAGGTTTATTCCAAGTTCAAATAATCTTTTTAACATTATATCTACTGGTTTTTTTCCAACGAGATAACCTGCTTCTTCCTTGTTTAATATTAATAAATCCGTGTTATCCAGAATATCTTTAATGTATTTTACTCCTTTTTTAACAAGATAGCTTGAAGGATTATATGCAATGCTTATGTTGTTTTTTTTGGCAAATGAGGCTAATTTTTTTTGTGTCTCCAGGCTTTGGTTTAGCATCGCAGAGAAATAAAACCATTTGGTTTTTATTTCTTTTAACGGGATTTTTTTAAATTCCAGGTTATCGTTATTTCCCTTAAATGTCAGTATTGTCCTGTCATGGCCAATAGCGTCAAGGATAACACTAAATCCTGTTCTTCCATTGCCCTGCTGCGCAAAGGATATGTCTACTTTTTCTTTTTTTAATAGATTTAATACCCTTTTGCTGTTGGTTCCTAATCCAATGCTTCCTATCCATGCTGTTTTTAACCCCATCCTTGAGAATGCAACTGCTGTGTTTGTTCCTCCGCCCCCTATATCAAACTTTAAATCGCTTATCAGGATTTTTGAGCCAAATGGAACCTTTACGTATTTTTTGTATGTCTTTTGAAAGAGCCTGGAACCTGTATTGATAAATGCATCAACTGTTGCAGAACCTACTGTAATTACATCATACATTTTATACCTCTTTTTATAATAATAGGAATTATATGTATATAAAGTTTTAGATTTTGTCACTTCTTATTACTTCTATGTTGATGTTTTTTAGTATTTCCATTATTCTTTGTTTTTGTTTTCCAAGACCTTTCCAGTCCAATAGTATGAATGTTGGTTTTGGGATTGTTTTTTC
>JAGLZG010000228.1 GCA_023131705.1 Nanobdellota archaeon | reverse complement strand
ATAAATAAAGATGAATTTCATATAAACAAAGATGAAATACTGGATGCAATCAGAAAAGGCGCTGTATTCATCTATCCAACAGACACAATTTATGGGATAGGTGCAGACGCACTAAACAAAGAAGCAGTAAAAAGAATAAGAAAAGCAAAAGAAAGATACACAAGGCCATTCTCAGTGATTGCTCCATCAAAAGAGTGGATAAAAGAGAATTGTGAAATAAGCAAAGAAGCAGAAAAATGGATAAAAAGGCTTCCGGGGCCATACACATTGATTCTGAAACTAAAAAACAAAGGGGCAGTTCACCCATCTGTAAATTCAGATATGGAAACAATAGGAATTAGAATTCCCGGCCATTGGTGCAGTGAAATAGCAACAGCCCTTAATACTCCTATAATAACAACATCCGCAAACATAACAAACAAGACATTCATGACAAATTTAGAAAATATAGATAACAGCCTAAAAAACAAGATGGATTTCATAATCTATGAAGGGGTGCTAAAAGGAAAACCCTCAAAGATAATAGAACTGACAAAAGAAAAAACAGAAATAATAAAAAGATAACTTTTTAAACTTAATATGCTTATTCTATGCTTATGAAAAAAGAAAAGAAGCTAAAGATACTGGCAGCAGGCGACATCCACGGAGATGTTGGGCTGGCTAAAAAACTGGCAGAAAGAGCGGAAAAAGAAAAAGTTGACTTGGTGATACTTTGCGGGGATATAACATATGCAGACCAATCCACAAAAAACCTTATAGGACCTTTTGTTAAAAAACACGAAAAGATTTTATTGGTTCCGGGAAATCATGAAACAGTTGCAACTGCTGATTTTTTAGCAGATGTTTATGGAATAAAAAATATCCACGGTTATAGTGTTAAATACAAAGATACAGGAATATTTGGTTGTGGTGGGGCAAATATTGGCTTGGCACAGATAGATGAAAAAGAATTATATGGCTTGTTAAAAAAAGGTTTTGATAAAATCAAATATTTAAAGAAAAAGATTATGGTAACCCATGTTCATCCTTCTGGAACAAAGATGGAAAAATTCACAAGATTTTTCCCTGGCTCAACAGGTGTAAAAAGAGCTGTTGAAAAACTAAAGCCAGACATACTTCTTTGCAGCCATGTTCATGAGGCAGAAGGCATTGAA
Organism: Nanobdellota archaeon; assembly: GCA_023131705.1. Taxonomy (GTDB): domain Archaea; phylum Nanobdellota; class Nanobdellia; order Woesearchaeales; family B3-WOES; genus JAGLZG01. The sequence continues at coordinate 2,361 of JAGLZG010000228.1, read as the reverse complement.
GAAAAAATAGGAAAGACAAAAGTAATTAATGTTGGCAGAAAAGGAAAGATTATTGAGATTTAACCTTTCATAACCCCAATTGGTTCCATCCTAACTACTTTCAAAGAAATCCCAGAGCCATGAACAGAGTCTATAACACTCTCAACATCTTTATATGCTTTTGGAGCTTCTTCTGCCAATGATTTAGGGGATGTTGCCTTGCTTACAATTCCTTTTTCAGCTAACTCTCTTTGTATTTCATTGCCCCTGAACTGCCTTAATGCCCCATGCCTTGACATTGCTCTCCCTGCGCCATGAGCAGAGCTTCCAAAAGATTTCTGCATTGCAATATCAGTTCCTTTTAAAATATAAGAAGCAGTTCCCATTGAGCCTGCAAGTAAAACTGGCTGGCCTGGAAAGCTTCTGGTTGCGCCTTTTCTATGAACAAATAACTTTTTCTTTTCACCATTAACAGTATGCTCTTCTAACTTGACAACATTATGGCATATTCCATATACAGTATGCATATCCATTGATTCCCAGCTTTTTCCAAACACTTTCTCAAAAGTTTCTCTTATCCATTGAGTCATAACCAGCCTGTTGGTAAAAGAATAATTAACAGCGCATTTCATTGCTGCAAAATAATCCTGTCCTTCCTGGCTATTGGCAGGAGCGCATGCTAGTTGCCTGTCTGGCAGCCAGATATTATATTTTTGAACTGCTTTTTCCTGTATCTTCAGATAATCAGAAGCAACCTGATGGCCAAAACCCCTGCTTCCGCAATGAAGCATTATCAAAACCTGGTCTTTATCTTTAATGCCCATTTCTTTTGCTTTTTCTTCATCATAAATATCACTTACTTTTTGAATTTCCAAAAAATGATTTCCAGCGCCTAATGTGCCAAGCTGGGGACATCCCCTTTTTTTTGCCAAGTCTGAAACTTTAGAAGGATCAGCGCCATCCATTTTTCCATTTTCTTCAATATGTTTTAAATCCTCTTTTACACCATAACCTTTTTCAACAGCCCACTCACAACCATTAACTAAAACTTCATCCAGCTCATTAGATTGTAATCTTAGTTTTCCCTTGCTTCCAACACCGCAGGGTACTGCATTAAATAAAGCAGGAACTAATTCTTTTAATTTATCTTTAACTTCATTATAGGTTAGATTAGTCCTGATAGAATTTATGCCGCAGTTTATGTCAAAGCCGCACAAACCTGAGCTTATAACACCTTGCTCAGCATCAAAAGCAGCTACTGCTCCCATTGGCAGGCCGTAGCCAAAATGAGCATCTGGGAGCGCAATTACTGGTTCTATAACACCAGGCAAACAACAAACATTTGATAATTGCTGTATAGCTCCATCATCCATAGCATCATAGATTGCTTTGTTTGCTATAAGCTTTCCATCTACCTTCATTTCTTTACGAACAGTTTTTGGCAAAATCCATTCATAATCATTTATCTTCTTTAATTTTTCTTTATACATCTTAGATATCCAAACTCACCCTCACTTTATAACCTTTTTCGTTTTTTTCAAACTTATACTTATACATTGTTACTGCCTTTACAACAGTTCCGCCTAATTCAGGTCTTATTGACTCACCATAGCATTTTGCTCTTAGGCATGTTTCATCTATCTTCACAATCTCAAACTTACTAAAGAATTTCTCTTCAACATCAACTATTGCAATTAAGCTTTGCAACCAGTTAATCATTAAACTTTCAGCATCTTCTCCCTTAACCTCAAACTCTTCAGCTTCCTTGGCCTTAACCTTGTCTAACTGGCATATAACGCTGAACATAGCTTCAGCAGCATTTGCAAATACCTCTTTTAGATTCTTGCCATAAGCCTCAAACATAACGTCTGATTTTATCTCATCAATAAATTTATATTTCATAACAGTTGGCTTGTGCGACTAAAGCGAAGCTTTATGTCGCACCATCCTCCTTTTCTTTTTTTCTGGCGGTGTTTTTTTCTTTTTGAGAAAAGAAAAAAAGTCGCTCTGACTTTATCTCATCAATAAATTTATATTTTTTCATTTCAATAAGGAACTATCTCTACATCATCATCTGTTTTATCTTCTTTAGAACTATCTTCATCAGTTTCAGGACTGACTATATTGCCATCATCACCAAACATTGCTCCAAAAGCGCTTGTACCTTCGCTGGAACTATCTGAATCAGAACCGCTTGGCAGGGAAGGACTGTCATTATCAAATATGTTCCTCTGGTTAGAATAAGATTCCTCTCCCACTAAATGCCTCAGCATTCTTATAACTTTGAGAATATCTTCATGGCTGTCCTCTTTTGTGTCAATGCTTATCTTCATAACATAAATAATAGAATTTTAACTATAAATATTTTGCTATTTTTTGCAT
>JAGLZG010000227.1 GCA_023131705.1 Nanobdellota archaeon | reverse complement strand
CTTATCTTACCAACATCAAGAGCTGATTGAAAGCATCTAAGCCTTCCACCTTCATCTCCAATAGGAAATAAAACATGGGGAGATCCTGTTAGCTGCCTTACCTTTGCTTTTTCAGGCCTTCCCATTCTTGCGCCTATAAACAAACCGGATTTATCCTTTAGTTTAACTTTAGAGATTGTATTGATTATATCTAAAATGGGCTTATCTTTGTTTTCCCTTATTTTTTCTTTTATTTCACTAACAGATTCCTTTGATTCAACCCCCAGGCTTGACATAAGGGCTTTTGCATCCTCTTTTTCAATAACAACAAATTGATTATTGACAAACAGATGCGGTGTTCCAATTGATTCCAGAATGGATTTTCCTTTTTCATCATATTCCAAAATTATTTTATGAATTTCATTATTTTCTATAATAATGTTTGATTTATCCACCCAATTGACCAGGTAAATAATATCTTCACTATTAATGCTGTTAAAATGGTAGGTATAATATGGATGAAAGGGGATGTTTAGTTTATTAGATAATATAATTGCGGCTTTTGCTGATATTTTTGTTTTTATTGGATTTTTCAGTAGTGTATTCAATGAATCTTTAGGTATATCAACTAAATCTGATAATTTATCAATGTCAAGATTCCCAAACATGTCTACTGTTGCTTTTTCTAATTCCTGAATCCACCACTCTTCACAATAACCAGGCGGGACAAGTGTGTGGGCCCTGTTGAAAAAGTCGCCATAACTTACCAGGATGTCTCCTAAAAATAGTATTTTGTTTATGTCTTTTGAGATATTTTTGGCGTGTTTTTCATCCTCTATCCTTATAACATTTCCATTGTTAAGTTTGACAATTGGCCCTTCTGTCATGTCACAGGCTGTCAGGGAAGTTGCTTTTCCAGGCCTTTCCACTTTTAATTGCGTGCCTGTTGCTATATAATCATTTAAAACATGCATTGTTGTGGGATTTATGCTATATGCTGAGTAACCAGAAACTCTTGAACGGCCATATCTAAGCCTAAACCCCCCTTTTGCCAGTGGATGCGTTAAAACAGGTCTTCCTGCGGGCAGGTCTTTTATAAATGTAAAATCTGGCTGGATTTTGTTTTCTTCTTCAATCTGACCTTTTGCTTTCATCTTTTTTTGCAGTTCTATAAAATCTCTAAGAAAATTCCATTGCTCCAGCTCAAATTCCTTGCCCCATTTAGAAAGCTGTTTCCAGAGTTTTGGCGCTTTTTGCGCAATACCCTCTCCAATAACAAGGCAAGGACCATTTCTGATTGTATTAGTAGATATCCTTGGCAGGTCTTTATAGTTTGATACCTCTATTTTCTCGCTTGCCTCTCCCTCAATCTGGACAGGTATATTTTTTATCAAGAATTCAATCTCTTTTTCACTTGGAAGATACTGCAGGTTGGTTATTCTTTCATGATAATCATAGAGTTCTGTAACCATTCTTTTTACTTCTTTTTCGTCAGGGTCGTAAGGCATATAACCAAATTTTTTTCTTATATAATCTGTAATCAAAACAGAAACAGATGATCCTGTTCCCCCAGCAGACCTAACTGGCCCGGAAAAGAAAACAGCAAGATATTCTTTACCATCTTTTCTTTTCCTAATCTCTATTTTTGTGAATCCTTCCAGAGGGCTTGCAACTGTTCCAAGGGTTATATATGCAAAACCAACCCTTATACCTATTTCCATTGCTTCAATCTTATCTTTGAACTTGCAAAATTTTTCTAAAGCGACTTCCTCTGCAATCTTTAATGCTACTCTCCAATCCAAGGCACCGTGTATTTTTTCTAAGCCGTGTATTTTTTTTGAGAGCCCTTTTCCAATTATTTGGGGGGCAACAGATGATATAAGACCCTCTACCCTTTCTGCCATATCCTTTGCTACAGGGATATCTACTTTTATTTCAGGGTCATAGCCTTTTTTTCTTGCTTCTGTCGCTACCTTGTAAGCAACTTTTAGGTTTTTATCTATGTCTTCAAAATATTTTTCCATCAAAATCTCATCACCTTTATCTCTCTTGTTTTTAGATTAACAATGGGAACCCTGCATGGCTCAGGATTATGGCCTACTTTTTCCTGAAAGGGTGTTTTGCTTTGCCAGCAACTACCACATACTAAGGTGATATTTTTATAAGAAGAAACAGAGCATTTATGGATGTGGCCTGTAATAAAAAAATCAGGGATCTTTTCTATAACCAAAGGGTCATTTTCAATATTTGGTATATATAAAGTGGAAGTGTGTGTTGGGGC
>JAGLZG010000226.1 GCA_023131705.1 Nanobdellota archaeon | reverse complement strand
TTGGATATAGCCTTCAGGATGTGAGGGCATCTGCAAAGGCTGGCAAGAACCTCCCCAACAGGAAGGCTCTTGCTGCAAGGAAAGCAAATGATCAGGAAGTCAATGACATTGCATGGTATGGCAATCCTGCTCTTCCAAAATATGCTGGCTTGACTGGCATGATCTACAATCCAAATATCACTGTGAGCACTGTCCCAACAAGATCAGGCAGGACAACATGGATATCTGATGCCAAGACTCCTGATGAGATTCTTGCTGATCTCAATGAGATTGTTGGAGACATCATTGACTTGACAAAGGGAGTGGAAGAGCCTAACACAATCCTGCTTCCCTATCTGGAGTACACTCACATAGCAAGCACTCCCAGAAGTGCAAACAGTGACACAACAATTCTGCAATACTTCCTGAAGAATAATCCTTATGTTGACAGAGTTGAACCTCTCAATGAGCTGAAGGCTGTTGATCCAAAGCCTTCAGGAGCAGGAGCAGCCAATTTGCTCATATGTTATAGGCGTGATCCAATGAATCTCACTCTTGAGATTCCTCAGCCATATGAGCAGCTCCCTGTCCAAGAGAGAGGTCTGGAGTATGTTGTGCCATGTCATAGCAGATGTGGAGGAGTGATCATATATTATCCTCTGTCAGTTGCTATATATGAGGGAATTTAAAAAAGGTTAAAAACACAACCTCACAACCTTCTTTTTTATAATAAATGAGGCAGGGCAGTCAATTCTCTGTCCTGTCTCTATTTTTTTTCATACCTTTTTAAAGGGGAGTTTATGATTTCAATACAAAGTGATCGCACAAATGTCAGAAAAATTGCTGGCATTTTTATTATGCCAAGTGTCAATCTTCTCACAGAAGAGGATGCCAAGAAGGTCATGGCATCTCCAGACTTTAAGGAAGACAAGAAAATATATGTCTCCAAATCAGGAACGGCTCAGGAAAAACCTGCCTCCTCAACTGATGTTGACATTGATGGAGCTTCAATGACTGCAAAGGAATTGATCAAGGCTCTCAAGGGAGTCTTCAGTGTCAAGAAGCTCAATGCTCTCAGGGAAGATGAGGAGAGAGTCAGTGTCATTAATGCAATTGACAAACGCATTGCAGAGATTGAAGAGGATAGGGCTGACAGAGACACAGAAGATTCTGACTAATAAAGAGGCACATAATGCCAATTAATACAGCAAAACAAATAATAGTATTGAGAGCTCCAGCATACGAGACAGAGCCCAGACTTGATGATCTGATTGCTCTGGCAGAGTTGGAGCTCAGTCAACCTGTATTTGGAGACAAATACAACACAGCTGTTGCACTTAAAGTCCTGCATATGCTTACAAAAGAGAATACTGGAGGAGCTGCTGGA
>JAGLZG010000225.1 GCA_023131705.1 Nanobdellota archaeon | reverse complement strand
ACAGGAATAAACTGCAATCCCCTATACCCGTATCTTCTTAAATCCTTTAATATAACTCTATAAGCTGGCAAATCCATGCCATAAGCCAATGTTGGTGTGGCGCAAATTATCTTTATCAAACCATTTTTAAAATTATCTTCTATTAAATCCCTTTGCTTTGTGTGCAGCCCGGCATGATGAAAAGCAATTCCTTTTTTCAGACAATAAGCTAATCTCTCGCATTGTTTTGTTGGTCTTGCTAAAACATTTAGCGCCTTTTCACTTAACTCATATAATTCCCTGCTGTCAACATTAATCTTTTTTGATGTGTCTTCTGCTGTTTTTTCTGCGCTTCTCTTTGTATTAACAAAAACCAGGGCCTGTTTATTTTTTTCAAGTGTATCTAAGATTAGATTTGCAGTAGAATTATTGGTTTTTAGTTTTATTTCCATTTTATAATTAAGAAAATGGCTCCGCGGAGACTTTCAATGCCAAAGGCATCAAGCCTTTTTAGCAATTTGAACTCCGGACCACTCGATCTCTGAATCTGGTTTATCAGTCGAGCACTCCACCAGACTGAGCTACGGAGCCATTTAACAGATAAGAAACCTAAACTATTTATAAATCTTTTTGTTAAAAAAAATGGAAAGAAAAAACGCCTCGGAGCAGACTCGAACTGCTGACCCCGTGATATCTGCCTTAGTTTAACAGTCACGTGCTCTACCTATTGCTCCATAGCTTTTGACTATGCCTAAGCTACCGAGGCATAACATTAGGGGTTAAAAAACAGTTTATAAAGTTTTCTTATCTAAAAACCTGTACATGCCATCATCAAAGTCTGATAATCAGGAATCACTACTTTTTGGTGGTGTTAACCAATATAACGAATAAAGCTTTATAACCCTTCCCCTAAAAAACAAAAGGTTTATATACTCATTTTGTTAAACAATATAACAATGGGTTTAGAGGAGATTAATTTATCTAAATATAGTTGTATGGCTCTTTTTGTCTATTCTACAGGCTCCCTGACTAAAACAGAAAAAGTAAAGTTTTTCTATGCGCTAAATGGAAGGGATTCCAAAGAAAGCATATTAAAAAAATACAATGCAATCCATTTTGGAACTACTACAATTCTTGTTCCAAAAAGATTTGAAAATGAGTTTAGGCAATTTCTAGAATACTGGAAAATAAAATTCAATGTAAAAGAGGTTATTATTGAGAAATGATTAAAGACATGGAAAAAACAAAGTTGATAACACTAATCTCAATAATGATAATTATAATGGGGTTCTTCTTAATTAAGCCAGCCTATACAGGATATGTTGCTTTAGAAGATAATGGGA
>JAGLZG010000224.1 GCA_023131705.1 Nanobdellota archaeon | reverse complement strand
TCCCATTATCTTCTAAAGCAACATAGCCTGTATAGGCTGGCTTGATTAAGAAGAATCCTGTTATGATAATGATTAGTGCAACTAATGTTAGCATGTTCTCTTTCCTGTTGTTAATACTATTTTTCATTTTTAATGCGAACTTCTTTTAGTGTTATATTTCCCTCTAAATCTTCAACAAATCTAAGGATAGTTTTGGAATTCCAGCCCTTTGATAAAGCAAGCTCTTTAGGAATAGTTATCTTATACTGTCCATTATTGACTACTACCTTAACCATTTTTATATTAGTACTAATTTAGACATAAATTTATACTATATTAGTACTAATTATATATAAACCTTGCGGTTTTTATGCAATAAAACAACTAAAAGAATTAGTTACCCTTAGCTGTATTTTTCAATATACAAAAAATTAAATTTTTATCCCTAATTTTTCCAGGCAATCAAAAGAAATATTTATTTAGCAGCTTTCCTGCCAAATTTAGGGCTGCCATCCAGGGACTCAATGTATCTGCATTTAGGGAATCTGTTGCACCCGTAAAAACAGCCATAGATGGATTTTCTTACAACTAATTTGCCCTCTTTGCATTTAGGGCATATTTTTTCTGTCTTGCCCTTTTCAATATCTTCCATATCATTTACTTGTTTTTCTGTATAATCTTTCAGCTTTCCGTGGCATTTTGAATCAATGCAGACCTCTTGCGGTTTTTTCCTTTTTTTAATTATCAGGATTTTTGGCAGGCCGCAGTGTTCGCAGATACTTTTGGTTGGTTTTACCATTGCTGATGGCAGTGAATAGATTGTCTTGCAGTCAGGGTATTTGTCGCAGGAAACGAATTTTCCGTACTTGCCTTTCCTTATTGTTAATGAGCCATCTTTGCATTTAGGGCATTTTCCAATATATGTCATTACATTTATTGTTTCCCTGTTGGCTGCCAAAAGTTCCTCTCCAATTGCCTTTTCATCTTTTTTAAACTCATCAATGATTTCAGTGACAACTTTCTTGGATTCTTCAACAACATCCTCTTTTTTCTTTTTTCCTTCCCTGATCTGCTCCATTTCTACTTCAAAATTCCTTGTTAGTTTTTCATCAACTAAAGTATGGCAGTGTTTTGATAAAGTGTCAGAAGTCCTTATCCCTAATTCTGTTGCTTCTATTGCTCTACCGTCAATATACCCTCTTTGGAACAGGGTATCTATTATACTGGCTCTTGTGCTCTTCGTCCCGAGGTTGTGTTTCTCAAGCTCCTTGATAATTGAAGATTCAGTATATCTTTTTGGAGGCGTTGTTTCTTTATCATGTTTTTCAATTTTTTTGATATCCACATCATCGCCTTTTTTCATATCTGGAAGTTCTTCTTCTTTGAATGTTGCGTATTTTCCATATAATATGTGCCATCCGGGATCAACTGTTGTTGTCCCTTTTACAATGAATATTTCACCTTTAACATCAATACTTGCTTTAATTGTTTGTCTTGTTGCAGGTTCCCCAAAAGTGGCTAAAAATCTTCTGGCAATAAGGTCATATAATCTCATTTTATCTTCTTCAAGCTTGGGGATTATTCCGGTAGGGTAGATAGCAGGATGCGCAGGGTCTGTTTTTTTACCGTCGTTTGGTGTCAGTGTTTTTTTCTTGAGCAGGAAACTAACATTTTCTTTATAGTTAACTGATTTTGAAAGCCCGTTAAGAATCTTTTTATATCCAATTGATTTTGGCAGTTGCTGTGAAGATGTTCTTGGGTATGATATATAACCTCCTGTATAGAGGTCTTGAGCAAGCTCAAGTGTTCTTTTAGGTGTAACCTTCAGGCATCTGTAAGCCTCTATCTGCAGTGATGTTAAATCAAAAGGATTTGGAGGGGATTGTTTGAACTGTTTTGTTTCTGTATCTTTGATTTTTGCCTGTTTTTCATCTTTGACTTTATCAAATATTGCATCTGCATCTTTTTTCTCAAAGATTTTGTCTTTTTCATACCATGCTTCAATATCTCCTTTGTTGACTTTTCCATTCAGGGAGATCATCCAGTATGGGTCTGGCTTGAATGCTTTGATTTCCTTTTCTTTGTTAACTATTAATTTTAAAGCAGGCCCCTGCACACGGCCGGTGGATAATAATTTGAAGCTTCCTGTTGTGTGAACTGCCTTTGTCAGGGCTCTTGAAACATTTATGCCATAGTACCAGTCAAGAATATGCCTTGTTTCACCTGCATTTGCCTGTCCCCATTCTAATGTTGGGTGTGCATGCTCATATGCATCAATTAATTCATCTTTTGTCAATGTTGAGAACTTCATCCTTCTTGCATCTTTTTGTTTGCAGATAAACCTGATGACATTTAATCCGATGATTTCACCTTCAATATCATAATCTGTAGCTACGGTAAAAGAATCAGCCTTTTTTGCAATTTTTTTTAAGACTGTCAGATATTTCTTGCTAAATTCGCTTGCTTTGTTTATTTCAGAGGTTGGAACCCATTCAATGTCAAATATGGGCAGTGTAACTTTTTTCTCTTTTTGTTTTAGGCCGTATAAGTGGCCTACAGCGCAGCCGACGATAATATCATTTTCCCCATGTGTAACTTCATAATAAGGGACTTTGCCTATTAGGTTTTTTATAGGTTTTCCGTCTGCAAGAGCCTCTGCAATTTTTTTGGCAGCTGATGGCTTTTCGCATATGATTAGTTCTACCATAATTTCAGGTAATTGGTAAGAATTTAAAAAACTTTGGATTAAGCCTGCAATCTATGTTTTTTTCTTTAATTTGCATATTCATATTTTTTAACAGCTAAAAAACACAATATCCATGCATAAACTTTTATATACCACTTATATAACTGGATTGATATGAAAATATTGGCATTTGTTGACACACACGGAAGCATAAAGGCATTAAGGAAGATAGGAAAAAAAGCAAAAAATGCAGATTTAATGGTTTGTGCAGGTGA
>JAGLZG010000223.1 GCA_023131705.1 Nanobdellota archaeon | reverse complement strand
ATTGAACTCATCCACTAAGGGCTCAACACCAGATGTGTCTAAGCCTTTTTCAGCCATTCTTGTTAGTATCCTTTCTAATTTTACTTCCAGATGCTTTGATTTCACTATTATTCCGCCAATTCTTGCATTTACTATCCTTCCAACATGCTCTTTTGCTCTTTCTTTAACTCTTATCCATGTTCTTTTTAATTTTTTAGCAGCTTCAATTACATCTTCTTTATCTTCTGAACTTTCAATTGTAGATTTAGCATCCTCAATAGCTGCAATCTCTTCATCTATTTTAGCAATTATTTCAGCTGCTTCTTCTTCGCTTAAATCTTCATTAGATTCAACTTTGCTTTTTATTTTGTTTAAATGCTCCAGAATTACATCAGCTGTGTGCAATAGATGCTCTCTTGCTCTTTCTCTTATGTTTTCTTTAGCAATGTTGCACTCTTCACTGTCAATATTTGCACATTCAGCAACTTTTTCCTTTACTTTTTTGAATCTAAGCTGAGCTTCCTGATAATTACCTTTTGCCTTTTGGAATTTTTCTATAGCTACTTGGAAGTTTTCTCTTGCTTTTTCCAGCTTTACTTTGTTTATTACTCTTGCCTTAAATTCCAGGTTTTTACTGAATTTTTTCAGGTTTATATCTTTTGCAAGCTCTTTTATTTCTCTTGTTCTTTCTATTTTTCTTGCTTCAACTCTTTTTAATCTTTCAAGACCTGTTTCTTTTAATTTTGTTATTAGTTCTATTCTTTTTGTGAATTTTTTCTCGCATAATTCAGAATCAAGCCCTTTTTCCCTGCATAATTCTACTGCTTTCATTAATTGTTCTTTTTGATGCACTCTTATTTCATTAGTGCTCATTGCTCTTATTTTTTCCAAGCCATTAGCAGCTCTAACAGCCTTTTTAGCAATCTGTATTCTCTCTGCAGCTAGAACTGGTTTTATTTCTCTGCCACCTGTATTAACTAATCCTGTTTTAATCCCCTGTGTTTCAGTACTTTTTACAGCTACATTTATATTTTCTAGTTTTGCTGTTTTAACAATTTGCGCAAATGTCGCTGGTATTAAACTTATTAAAAAAATGCTTAAAATCAATAATGCGAATATTTTTCTTCTCATTTTAATCCTCCGAACTGATTATTTTTAATCAATTCTATAGTTAGATAGAGGTTTTTATTTATAAATAAACTTATTTTTCTGAAAATTTAAAACTTTATGAGGGCTTTTAAAACTTTACAAAGCGTTATTTGGGCTTTTTTTATCTTGTCAAGAACTGTTAGCAGTTCTTGAGCATGCTCAGAAATCTTCGATTTCTGACATATAGAAACATTTTTATATGAATAAACTTATTTTAAGGCTAATATGTGGAAAAAGATATTTTTGTTAATAATTTTACTATTGGCAGCAGATTCTGTTTTTGGAGCAACTATACATGGAACTGTTTATGACCTTAATCTTGATATTGTTGAAGATACAAGAGTTGAGATAAATACAATACCCAAGCAGCACTATGTTGCCAAGGATGGAGTTTATTCTTTTAGTGTTCCTGTTGGTGATTATATAATAAAAGCGAGTTATTACAGAATAGATGAGTTGATGTCTTTTGTTGAAGAAGAGATTTCTGTTAAAGAAGATGGAAATTATATTTTGGATTTGATATTGTTTCCAAGTTTTGAGGAAGAAGATGTTCTGCTGAATGAAAGTGAAATAGATGTTGTTGTTCCTGAGGGAAAGAGAGTTGCATGGCCTTATGTTTTAGCAGGAATTTTGCTTGCTGCTTTGGCTGTTTTTTATTGGATTAAGAAGAAAAAAATTGTAAAAAAAGATGCGGAGAAAAGTGAGGGGAAAAAAGAGGTTGAGAAAGAAGAATTAGCCAATGATTTAGATGATATTATAAAGATTATTAAAGAACAAGGAGGAAGAACAACACAAAAAGATATAAGGAAAAAAATACCATTGTCAGAAGCAAAGATATCATTGATGATAGCGGAGTTAGAAGAAAAAGGCGTTGTTAGAAAGATAAAGAAAGGCAGAGGGAATATAATTATATTAAATTGATTCTATAATTTTTAAAAACCAAAGGTATAAAAATAGAGATTGGATTGTTTTTATTATGAAAGCTGTAGGTTTATTTTCAGGCGGGTTAGACAGCACATTAGCTGCTAAACTTATCCAAAAGCAGGGAATTAAAGTAGAGGTTTTGATATTATATTCTCCTTTTTTTAACCTGGATAAAAAGAATTGTTTTGCTGTGAAGTCTGCAAAAGAAAACAAGATTCCTTTTAAGCTAATTGATTTAGGGATAGATTATATGAAAATAGTAAAAAAGCCGAAACATGGTTATGGAAAAAACCTAAATCCCTGTATAGACTGCAAGATATTTATGCTGAAGAAAGCAAAAAAGTATGCTGATAAGATTAAGGCTGAGTTTGTTTTTACAGGAGAAGTTTTAAATCAGAGACCTAAGTCACAGCATAGAGGGGCTTTAGATATTATAGCAAATGAATCCGGATTAAAAGGTATGTTGTTAAGGCCGTTGTCTGCTAAATTATTAGATGTTAGTTTGCCTGAGAAAAAGGGAATTGTTAACAGAGAAAAATTATTGGATATTAATGGCAGGGGAAGAAAAAGACAGATTGAATTAGCAGGAAAGTTTGGAATAAAGCATTATCTAACGCCGTCAGGAGGCTGTTTATTAACAGAAAAAAGATATTGTGATAAATTAAGGGATTTGTTAGGTAATAAAAATATTAAGATTAATGATTTGTATTTGCTGAAAAAAGGGAGGCATTTTAGAATTGGCAAGAACAAGATTATTGTAGGAAGAGATGAAAAGGACAATAATGAGATGATGAAATTAAAAAATAAATCAGATTTAATATTTGAAGTAAAGGATTATGTAGGGCCTACAACAATATTACAGGGAAAGGCTGATAAAAAAATTGTGGAGTTGGCTGCTTCATTAACTGCGAGATATTCTGATGCTGAGAAAGATAAAGTTGCTGTTGGTTATGGAAAGGGAAAGTTAGATAAAAAGATTATAGTTAAGAAAATAAATGAGAGGAGAATAGATAATATAAGGATATAAAATGGAAGATTTAAAATTCAAAAGATATATTGAAAAGAAAGTAAAAAAGACAATAAGGCAGTATAAGCTGTTTACTCTTAAGGATAAAGTGGGTGTGGCTGTTTCAGGAGGAAAGGATTCAACTGTTTGCCTGTATATATTAAAAAAATTAGGATATGATGTTGATGCAATAACAATAGATGCAGGGATAGGGAACTATACAAAGACTAATATTGAGAATCTAAAAAAGGTCTGCAAAAATCAGGGGATTAAATTGCATATTGTATCTTTTAAGAAAGAGTTTGGAAAGTCAGTGGTCAGCATACGCTCTTTGCTTAAGAAAAAAGGGCATAATTACAGCTCATGCATGTTGTGCGGGATATTAAAGAGGTATCTTTTGAATAAATACTCAAAGAAATTAAAGTTTGACTGCATTGCAACAGGGCATAATCTTGATGATGAAGCCCAGGCTTTTGTAATGAATGTTTTCAGAAATGATATTAAGTTAGCAACAAGACAGGGGCCTATAGCCGGAATATTTAAATCATCTATGTTTGTTAAAAGAGTAAAGCCCCTTTATTTAATAAAGGAGGATGAAACAGAAAGATATTCAAAAATAATGAAGTTTCCTGTTAATTATGGGATATGCCCTTGTTCTGTCGGGGCATATAGAAGAGAATTTAAGAATGTGCTTGATGATTTTGAAAAGAAGTATCCTGCTGTTAAATATAATGTTATAAGGTTTCATGAGAATATAATAAAACAGATGAAAAAGGAAAAGAATGTTGATATAGGTGTTTGCGAGTATTGTGGTGAGCCGGCAAGCAAGAAGATATGCAAAACATGCAAGATATTTATTGAGATGGCTTATGATGGTAAAAAATAGGATTTTTGTTTAGTGTTAATTTTCTTTATGTAATTAAGCGATGATTTGTGTTAAGAAAATTTTGGTTTACCCGTAGCAGTTGAAAATCTATTAATATCAATTACTGCGTAAGCAGAGTATATATCTATAAGACAAAGAGGCACTATTATAACATTCTGCGTTAGCAGACTATATTTCCGTAGGAATCGGGGGCGTTTAGTTTTTAGTTTAGTGTTATATATTCAGAGAATCGGGGGCTTTAATTTGTGCTATTCTGAGGGGTTCGGGGCTAAAGAATAAGTGATAAATTAATTCCGAAAGCAATATTTATAAAGTAGTTAATTTACTATTAAGTGTAGAAAGAATCAAAGAAACTCAAATAGAACAAAAAGAAGAAGAATTTAGAGGTAAAGAAAATGAAACATAAAATATTGCTGATTTTGTCAATTATTTCACTTATCTTGCTACTAACAGGATGTAGTGGAAAGAGTATGACGATGGAAGATATGCTCTTATGCAAAGAAGGGATATATATCCCACAAAAAGAAACAGTAAAAGCAATGGCTGATGAAGGATACGAACCAAAGTCAATAGAAATAAGAATGACAGATGAGTATAGCTATTATGCATACAACCACGATGATTTATGTGTAATAGAAGCGCACTTGAAAGAACCAGTAATGATTTTAGGAAAGCAGGTTAAGTCAATTGAATTGGATAAATGCAGTAGAATGTGCGGAGAGATTATAGTAAAGAAAGGCGAAATAGATGGGGCTTATAAGGAATGTTGTAAGTATTAGGGGTAGAGAGAAATGACAGAAGAAAAAGTTTTAACAAAAAGAATAAAGGATAATGAAATTAAAATAACTGATAAAGGCATGAATGCTGAATTTGAGACACGATTCAAGATATGGGTAAAATCTGCATGTGAAGAATGGAAATTTCCTGAACCATCACAAGAATATTATTCAAAAATAGTAAATAGACTTCCTTATGGATTACAAAGTCTACTTATTCAAGGGATTAAAGATGGTCTTATTATTTTAGAAGGTAAGAATTTTTTTATACAAAGTAAAACAAATAAAAAAGGCCCATATAATTGGTTTAGTAAATTTTCGTCCAAAAAAGAGCCTGCACCTAATTGGGAATGGTTTGTTCATGCTGCTGAATTTGTTCGTTTTTCAAACATTGCTAAAACAAATAATTTAACAGTAGTCTTTGAAGATGATCTTATGGATATAGCACTGTATAAAGATAAAAAACTGGTCATATGTTGCGAAGTAAAGGAAAAATCTGATAAATTAAAAGAATTGATTAAAGGTATTAAAACATACCAAAATGACATTGATTTTATAATTAGTGATAGGGGAAATGATTCCTTACGGAAAGCAAAGTATATTATTAAACGAAGACCTGAATATTTTTGTGGAGTTGCGATAGGAATTCATTTTGAATTTAAAGTGACTTATCCTAGTATAGATTCTTTTAAATTAACTGAAGATATCATTCCTTGGGTTTAAGAAAGCTAAAATACCCTTTCAAATTAAAAAATTCATTTTTCATCTAGCCCCCGATTCCGTTTATAGTGCCTCTTTGTCTAAATAAATAGATTTTCAACTGCGAAGTTTCTCTACGACTCTAAAATCGTGAGAAATAGCATCAACCTTGTTGTGCTAGGCGGGACAAAAATTGAGTTTAACACCTATTAAATAAAATTAAAACCTTTTTTTATAAAAAACCAATTATTACTCCCTCACTTCATATCTCAGAATAGCAGCAACCATGCCTATTTCCTTTAGCTGAACTCCTTCTCTTGTTTCTGTTGAGATTATTTTTACTGTTGTTCCTGTTTTTTTTGCCTCTTCTTCAAATTCCTCTATTTTTTCATCATCCAGATTTTCTGATAACAATAAGGTATCAACCATGCCCATTTTGATGGATTCCATAACCTGTTTTTCTCCATAATTAACCATTCCTGGTTTTTTTGCTAATGCGTCAAAGAATTTAGTCATGATTTCTTTTTCTGCTGTGATTTCTTCTTTTGCAAGAACATCCTGGCTTTTATCAACCAATTCCTGCAAACCAAAGTCTCCTGTGTAGCTTAAATCCTTTACTGCTATTATCTTTCTTTTAAGCTGGTCTGTTATATAATTACCATCAACAAACTCGTGTTTTGTAGGTCCCGGACCACCAACAATAATCCCTTTCAGGTTTTTGTTTTCCAAAAATTGCTCTTTTACATAATCTGCTACTTTTCTGAAATGGTCTTTTTTAGCACCTTCTGTGATTCTTGCGAATCTGGCAGCAGATTGTCCTCCTGCTTTGAATTTTCCAGGAACCTCTGAGTGTGTTGTCTGAAGCATAACTATTGTTTTTCCTTTAAGGTATGCTATGTTTGCATCCCTTCTATCAAGGATAATCAATCCATAGACTTCTTTTATATCCATCATGTCCCTTAATAAGTCAAGCTGGAATTCCTTGTCGCACCTGTATAATCTTGTTTTGAGCGCTATTGGGGGCTCTATGGACCATACATCAAAGTCTTCCTGGCCTTCGCGCTCTGCAACATTTCCTGAGAATGCTGCCAAGCCATTTTCCGGTGTTTTTTTAAATAACCTTAAGTGCTGTATCATCTTTTCCAAAGCAGTGATAACATTTTTTCTTGTTGAGGCTGATTTTATGTTAGAAGCAGTGCCTTTTTCCTGTTCAAGATGCTGTATAATCTTAATTATATCATAACCTGCCGGAACATATACACTAATCAGTTCTGTATGGCGTCCCCTATATAATTCCAGTTTCTTAATGAATTTTTTCAAGTCATGCTTTTGTTTTTCTGTAAGTGACATATTATTTAGAATGAAACAGCTATTTATAAAGATGTCGGAATAAATTAATAATAATATCTGAGTATTAATATGATATTAGTAGAACGATAGATTTAAAAAGGTTTAATTAATTCTCTTTTTAAGAAAGGTTACTTAAGGTATAAGGGGCTATGGGGTAGCTTGGTTAGCCTTTCTGGTTTGGGTTAAATGAAAGCGGTGAACTTTGTTCACAGCGAACAAAAAACCAGATGACCCCGGTTCAAATTGGTCAAAAGGTTCAAGGCCTTGGGCTTTGAAAGTCCGGGTAGCCCCATTTAAAATAAAAATGGTAATAGCAAAAAAATATAAATCTGTAAGAAGGTTTGGTTCCAGATATGGAAGGGGAATAAAGGAAAAAATAGCTGTAATAGAATCAGAACAAAGAAAAAAACACAAATGCCCTTACTGCGGAAAGAATGTTGTTAAAAGGGTAGCAGTGGGGATATGGTATTGCAAGGCATGCCAATCAAAGTTTACAGGAAAGGCTTATACTACATCCAAAAAGATAGTTCTAAAAAAAGAATTAGAAACTGCTCCTGATGTTGCAGAAAAAAAGGAGAAAACCGAAAAAGAAGAGAGGTAAAAATGAGCAGATATAAATGTTTTAACTGCAATAAAAAGATAACACTTTCCGGAAAGAGGATTAGATGCCCTTACTGCGGAAGCAAGATGCTTTTTAAGCCAAGATCCACTACCACAAAGGTCAAGGCGAGATAAAATGGGAATGAGCAAAGAAGCTGAAGAAAAGATATCACAACTGCAGCTGCTGGAGCAGAATATGCAGGCATTCTTAATGCAAAAGCAGCAGTTACAGATACAGTTAAGCGAGATTGAATCTGCATTAGATGAACTAAAGGATACTAAAAAAGCGTATAAGATTGTTGCTAATATAATGGTTGAAAGCAAAAGAGAAGATTTAGAGAGCGATTTGAAGAATAAAAAAGAGATGGTAGATTTAAGGATCAAAAATTTTGAAAAACAAGAAGAAAAGATAAGGGAAAAGATACAAAAGATACAAAAGGAAGTTCTTGGCGTTATGAAGGAATAAAATGATGACTAAAGATATTCAAAATGTAATAGAGCTGCTTTCAGAATTATCAGAAGATACTTCTATACCTAAAAATGTCAGAGAAAAGACTGATAAAATCAGGATTGTCTTGGAAGAGGATGTTGATGTTTCTATAAAGGTTAATAAAGCCCTGAATGAGCTTGATGAAATAGGAAATGACAACAATATTGAGCCCTATACAAGAACTCAAATATGGAATATTGTCAGCTTACTTGAGAAGATTTAACTAAATCTATGCAGTCCTGCATTATTTCTTCAAATCTTATGTATTCACATACTGATATATCATTTTTTAATTCTGCTATCTTCTTATAACAAAAGTCTTTGTTCACTTTTGCATATCCTGTTCCAGCGCTCATCTCACTGCATATTTTTGGGTCCAGAAGATTAACTGCTATTTTTTTGAAACATGCGTCCCTTGTCTGCACATCATTTATTTGCCTGCATACTTTGCTATCATTTATCGACCTTGCTATAGTATCATAACATATATCTCTTTTTTTTAGATTTGTTAGATTATTGCATAATACAGGATTGTTTGAGGATATTGCCAGTTTATTATAACATATTTCCAACCAGGATTCATCTTTTATTGAGTTACATATTTTAACATCCTGTTTTAACTGCGCTATATTATTATAGCATGAAAATTTTGATTTAGTATCTTTTATATCATTGCATATACTTAGTTCTGATTTAAAAACAGCAACCTCATTTAAACAATAATCTTTGAATAAGGGGTTGGTTATAGCGCTGCAAACGGTTATATCACCTGTTTCTTTTGCTAAGTTAACATAACAGTCATCCCTTTGGTTAGAGTCTTTTATTCTTTCACAAGCGTGCCTGCCATTCCAAACAAGGATTAAGATTATAATTAAAATTAAAGCCGGCAGGATTATTTTTTTGAAATTGGTTTTTTTGGGTTTTTTTGGGTTTTTTGGTTTCATTTTTTCTTTTTTCTTATTTTGACAAACTCCTGTTTTGTCAGAACTGAATTAGGTATATATATAATATCACCTTGTTTTGTTTTTACTCTTGTTTCAACAAGATTAACATATATTATTTTTCCTTCTATATTCTGAACTTTTATAGTATCTCCTTTTTTTATAAATCTTTTTTGATGAATGAATATGCCTGCCATTATGTTGGGGACAAAATCCTTTAATCCAAGAAATATTGATATTATAATAATAACTATTACTGCACCCATAATCATATTAAGCAGGGTTGTTGTTAACCCTATCTGGTTGAGAGCCATTATAACAGCTGCGAAATAGATAAAATATGTTACAAAGTTCCCTGTAACTTCCTCTATGTGGATATTTAATTTTGTTGCTTTTTTCAATATTGAATTAAGCTCAATCTCATGCAATATCCTTTTTATCAGCCTTCCAACAACCCTTCCAATTACAAACCCGGCAAATATTATAATTATAGCCAGGATTAGTCTTGAGAAAAGACTAGATGAAAGTATTTTTTCATAACTGAAATTTGATAGGTCTATCATAATTTTATGAAAAGTGACTATATTTATAAAGTTTTTGGAAACAAAGTTTCCAAAACCGTTTAAAAACAAAAAAATGTTGTCAACAGCTCACCGACACCATCGGTTAGAAACCGATGGCATGCTCGCCCTACGGGCTCGGTCGGTTTACTCTTGAGCACATTTTATTCCATGTTCAACCATCAATCACAGATTGGTGGAATAAAATGTTTTAAAAGTTTGTGGATATTGGTTTTGTTATGCCAACAAATGCAACTGCAGAATATAACTATTCAATCAATCTACCCAATACTCTCCAATAATCACAGGAATAATGATGAATATTATCCCATAAATATGAAGTTTGAGTCCTGTTAATGAAACACTATTTATTCCAAAAAGGATTATAGCATAAATTATTATCATTGATACAAAAGCTAAGATAAGAACAATCAATGCAATATGCTTGTAATCCCTGCTTTTGATAAAACCATAATGCGTAAATATTATTCCCAACATAATTATCAACATAAGAGAAAATACATCATAAATAAATAAAAAAACAAGATTTCTGGGTATTATTCTCTGTATAACATAACCATTAAAAAAATGTAAAAATACTGCTAATAATAATGCAATGGAAGTGTATTTGATAATTTTAAGCATGGTTTTAGCCTCGATTTAAGTTATTCTAATTTCAGGACTTGTCCAAAAAGTTATTTTGTAGCTAGAAATTCCTCCTCCTTTTCTTTGAGTAAGATTAAAAATTCTTGCCTTATAAATTCTTTAGAAGGGTTTTTGTCACAATCCTTTAAAGATTCTTTATACAATCTTTTTAAGCCTAGCATTTTCTTATTTAGTTACTCTAAATCTTCTATTGAGTTTTTTTCTTTTGTCATCACGATCATATCATTTGTTGTAAATTAGTTATTTGAATGAAATAATCCATTTTAAATTGTCATAGTATTTACATAGTATTGTAATAGGATTTAGCTTATATATAAACCTTTCCATAGTATTGTCATGGACTACTCAAAGGAGTTAATTGGATTTGTAATTGCAAGTAAAAGAAAAATTCAGGTGTTAAAGGCATTAAGCAAAAAACCCAAACGCCCATATCAGCTAGCACGAGAGTTGAAAATGTATGCTTCTGACGTTAGTAGATTACTTTTCAAACTTGAAAAAAAGAAATTGATAGAATGTATTACTCCTAATAAGAAAGCATGGAGAGTCTATATGATTACTGATTTAGGAAATGAAGTTCTCAAGAAATTATGAATCCAATAGAGAAGAGATGAATCACACAACCATTTGTTATGCTATGGATTTTGTTAAAAAATTAATGTCAAGTCCTTTAAAAGTTAGAATTATGAAAGTATTACTTGATAGAAAATTAAGTCCTGTTCAGGTTTCTAAGAAATTTAAAATACTTGTTCTAATATATCTCCCAACTTGTTTTTGTGATACATGACCAGTAGAACCACAATAATATCTTCTAGCCCACAAATTGTTAAATTTTTTGTAAGGCAACTTGTAGACAAGATATCTCAATTCAAGAAACCCATATCTTCAGATGGATTTAGTTTGGGAGTATGCCATTTTTTATAACAAAAGAGAAAAATTTATATAGTTGACTATCAACAATAAAGGATAAATAACCTTTTTTAGTTGACTATCAACAATTAGTGAAAATGAAAGAAGAAGATTATCAAGAGGGATTTGAGGAATATGTTAGTGGAGGGGTAAGAGAAGAAAGTGCAAAAAGTTATAGATGCGCTGTTGATTTATATTATAAAGCTGTATGCCAATTAATAGATTATTTGCTAT
>JAGLZG010000222.1 GCA_023131705.1 Nanobdellota archaeon | reverse complement strand
ATCTAAGCCAGACAGCAAGAAACAGGGCAAAGCATGCTCAGGAGATTCTTAAAAAAGCAAAGGTTGTAAAGAATATTCCTAAGTTTGATTGTGTTGTTGCAACTACTGCGAAACTTGGAACAGATTATAATATTCCAAGAAGCGCTTTAACACCAGAACAGCTTGCAGAAAAAATAAAAGGCGCTGATAATAAGAAGATTGGCCTGGTTATAGGACCAGAAGGCAATGGGTTGAGCAATAAACAAATACTTGATTCTGATTTTGTTGTTTCGATTCCAGGTTCCAGAAAGTATCCTACATTGAATATAAGCCATGCGTGCGCAATATTGTTTTATGAATTGTTTAAAAATTCAAAAGAAGATTCCCTGAGCCATATAAATTTTGCAAGTGCAAAAGACAAAGAGATTTTGCTTGGAATTGTTAATAAAAGGCTTAACAAGATGGAATTTGCAACAAAAGAGAAAAAGCAGACACAGAAAATAGTATGGAAAAGAGTCATTGGAAAATGCTTTTTAACAAAACGAGAGGCTTTTGCTTTGATTGGGTTCTTTAAGAAGGTGAAATGATTTTGATGGTACTCGGAAATCCTTTTGATTTCTGATATTTTAAGAAGATTAAGTGATGATTGATAGATTGTTAAGTTCTTTTCCCATACGAAGTTGGGTAAACCTGCGACCGCAGAGTAATTTTTAGGGGCGTTACAGAGCGTCAGCGGTACTTTAAGTTAAAGAAGCAAGGGGCTTTGGCGTTATATTATGTTTACCCTTTTATTTTTTCAAGAAATCTTATACCTTCATCTGTTATTGACAGTCTGAATGATTCTTTTTTAGATGGGCTTTTTTCTTTGGGGATTTTTTCTATTTCGATTTGCTTATATTTTTGTAATGCCTCAGAATTGCTTTTTACTGTCCTGAAGCCTGTTTTTACAAGTCCAGCTAACTTGAAATAGGAATCTACTGGCTTTTTCCTTAATATTTTCAGGATGTTTATCCTGATTTCATCATTATTTCTTCTCATCAGTGCATATTAATAGTAACCTTTATATATAAGTTCAGTTCTACTAAGCACTGATGAATAAAAAAGAGAGAAATAAGCTAGAAGAGATATACAAAGACTGTAAAAGTCTTGAAAGAATGAAAGATTTAACAATGTATGGTGCAGGCAGAGGAGATTTATGCATTATTTTGTTGAAGAAAAAGAGACCTGTTTTTAAATGGGTGAAATAGGTAAATAAATTATAATATTCTTTAAGTTAAGCCAAAGCCCCCTTCTATTTTTTATAAGCCCCTAAAAATTATTGAAACTAATTACTATTAATAAGAGTTTTATTCTTATCAATAGTGTTATCTACTTAAAAATCATAATAAGAATTTAATTTTCTTTCTTCTTAAAGTAGTTTCTTACTCTTGCTTCTCCTCTTGGATTGGCGTTTTTTCCAAGCTTGTAATAAACTTTTTCTACATCACTTCCCCAGCTGTAGTTTCCTTTTTCTTTTGATATTTTTTCTATTTCAAATTCTTCTAAAGCCAGGCCTTTTTTAAGGTGATAGTAGATAGATCTCATTGTGGCTTTTGGAAAGATATCAACATAGGCTTTGTAGATTTCATAACCATAGCCTTTTTTCATAAAGTAAAGAATCTCAATTATGCTGTTTCTTATCTTGCTTTTTGCAGGTCTTCCTCTTGGCATAATGAAATATAATCTTGTTTTGTTTAAATATTTTGTTATTATGATATTTACTTTATATACTTTTTATAATATATTTTTGAATTAATAAATATTTAAATACATCTTGTATTTAGTATTATTTTGTGTTCTTTTTTGTTTTGTATGCTTTATATTTTGACCACAATATATAGTATTTGTTAGTTATATACCACAATATATTGTGTTATTTTTTAGTTGTAACATATATTTAAATATAAGTTATATTTACTAATATTTATCGGTGATACAAATGAAATGTCCTTATTGTAATTCTGAAAAAACAAAGGTTGTTGATAAAAGACCGAGTAATGATGCTTTAACTAACAGAAGAAGGAGAGAGTGCCTTAGTTGTAATAAAAGATTTACAACATATGAAAAGATTGAAGGTAATGATTTTATTTCTAAGATTAAAAAAAGGGATGGAAGAATTGTTGATTTTGATTTTGAGAAAATAACAAAGGCTATTTTTAATGCTGCCAAGAGTGTTGGAGGAAATGACAGGGGCATTGCAGAAGGATTGAGCGAGAAAGTTGCTATTATCATTAAAAATGAGTTTTATGATGAAATCCCCAGTGTAGAAGATGTTCAGGATTTTATTGAAAGGGTTTTAATTGATGAAGGCTATGCCGATACTGCCAAGGCTTATATACTATACAGGGAGCAGCATAAAAAACTAAGAGAGAAAAAAGATGCTTTTATCGATGTTCAAAACACAATTGGAAATTATTTGAACAAGCTTGACTGGAAAGTAAAGGAAAACAGCAATGAGTCTTTTTCTTTTTCCGGGCTTTTATTATATACAGCAGGAGAGGTTATGAAGGCTTATAATCTAAATGAGATGTACACACCTATCATTGCCAAGGCTCATAAAAAAGGAGATATCCATATCCATGATTTAAACTGCGGTGTTATTGGCTATTGCGCAGGATGGTCTCTAAAGAATTTATTATTAATGGGTTTTGGCGGTGTTCCTAATAAAGTTGACTGCAAGCCTGCAAAACACATGAGCACTGTTGTTCACCAGATGGTTAATTATATTGGATGCCTGCAGATGGAGTTTGCCGGAGCACAGGCTTTTAGTTCTGTGGATACCCTGCTTGCACCTTTTATTAAAACAGACAAGATGGGTTATAAAGAGGTAAAGCAATGTCTTCAGCAACTGGTCTTTAGCTTGAATATTCCATCAAGATGGGGATCGCAATATCCTTTTTCGAATCTTACTTTTGACTGGACAGTTCCAGAGGATATAAAAGATGATAAGGCGATAGTTGGCGGTAAAGAAATGGATTTTAAGTATAGTGATTGCCAAAAAGAGATGGATATGGTAAACAATGCATTTTTAGAAACCATGCTTGAAGGAGATGCAAATGGAAGGATATTTTCATTTCCAATACCTACCTACAACCTAACAAAGGATTTTAACTGGGACAGTAAAAACGCAAATCTGTTGTTTGAGTTAACTTCAAAATACGGCATGCCTTATTTTCAGAATTATATTGGAAGTAATTTGGATTCAAGCAGTATCAGGGCAATGTGCTGCAGATTAAATCTTAACCAAACTGAACTTATGAACAGGCCTGGAAGCATGTGGGGTCCTGGTGACAGCACTGGAAGCATTGGTGTTGTAACAATCAATATGAACAGATTTGGTTATGAAAGCAAAAACAAAGAAGAATTTTTTGAAAAGCTTGGCTATTATATGGAGCTTGCAAAAGAGAGCTTGGAGATAAAGAGAGAGGTTGTTGAGAGAAATCTTAAAAATGGTTTAATGCCTTTTACAAAAAGATACTTAGGTACATTCAGTAATCATTTCAGCACAATTGGATTGTGCGGAATGCATGAATGCTGCCTTAATTTTTTAGGCAAAGGTATTGGGAGCAAAGAAGGAAGTGAATTTACAGTTGAAACAATGAATTTCATGAGGGAAAAATTGAAAGGTTTTCAGGTAGAGACAAGAAACCTCTATAATTTGGAGGCAACTCCTGCTGAAAGCACATCCTACAGGTTTGCAAGACTAGACAAAGAGATATATGGAAAGGATATCATTACATCTGGTAAGGATGAGCCATTTTTAACAAACTCAACACAGCTTCCTGTTGATTATACTGATGATGCGATTGAAGCAATAGAGCATCAAAATAAGATACAGCCATTATATACAGGCGGAACAATATTCCACACATTTTTAGGAGAGAAGATGCAGAGTGGAGAAGCATGTAAAAGATTGGTAAAGAAGATTGCATATAACACAAGATTACCTTATTTTTCAATATCACCTACATTTTCAATTTGCAAAAAACATGGCTATATTAGTGGAGAGGTGTATAAATGCCCTGAATGCGGGGAAGAGACAGAGGTTTACAGCAGGATAGTAGGCTATTACAGACCAATAAAACAATGGAATAAAGGGAAAAGAGAGGAGTTCAAGTTTAGAAAGGAATTTAGTGAAAAAAGAAGTTTAGCCAGTGAATTTAAGAGCAAGATTCAGCAAAGCCTTGAAAAATCAATTGTTAAGAAGGTAGTTACAAAATGAGATATAAATTATTTTTTACACCTATGTGCCCTAATTGCCCTAAGATAAAGGAATTTTTAAAAACTATAAAAATAGAGGGGGATTTTATTGATGCAACTACTCCTGAAGGTCTTGAAGAAGCAAGGAAATACGAAGTTGCAGGTGTACCTGCTGTTTTGTTTTTAGAAGGAGACGAAGTAGTTAGCAGGGCAAAGACCATTGATGAAGTTAAGAAAGTTGTTGAGAATAAACAATTAATTTAGGAGAATAAAATGGTCATCATTAAAGGTTTGCAAAAGACATCTCTTATTGATTTTTCACCATATACTGTTTCTGTTATCTTTGTAGGTGGGTGTGATTTCAGATGCGGTTTTTGCCATAATCCTGATTTGGTGTTGAGGTTTAATGAGATTAAGACTATTAAAGAAGAAGAATTGTTTAAGCATCTTGATGAAAGAAAAAAATGGCTGGATGGGGTGTGCATAACCGGAGGAGAGCCTTGTATTTACAAAGATTTACCTGAGTTTATAAAAAAGATTAAGGACAGGGGATTATTAGTAAAGCTTGATACTAATGGAAATAATCCTGATATTCTCAGAAGGATTATTAATGAGAAAATAGTTGATTATATTGCTATGGATGTAAAAACAAGCTTGGGTGATTATGAAAAGGTTGTTAATGTAAAGGTTGATATTAACAGGATAAAGGAGTCTATTGATTTAATTAGGAACTCTGGAATTGATTATGAGTTTAGAACAACTGTTGTTCCTGGTCTAGTTGGAAAAAAGGAAGTTATGGAAATTGCAGAGTTGTTAAAAGGAAGCAAAAGGTATGTTTTGCAGAATTTCAGGTCAAGCAGGGATATGATTGATAATAAATTTAAGGGGACTGAAA
Source organism: Nanobdellota archaeon (assembly GCA_023131705.1). Classification (GTDB taxonomy): domain Archaea; phylum Nanobdellota; class Nanobdellia; order Woesearchaeales; family B3-WOES; genus JAGLZG01. The sequence goes on along the minus strand of JAGLZG010000222.1, from coordinate 6,498 downwards.
TATATAAAAAAGTGGAACTTGAGGATATGAAGGAAAGTATTAAGGGTTGTTTTGAGGAAGTCTTGGTGAGGGGTTGAAAACCATAAATCTTATATACTACTTATGAATTGTTGTTCATATGAACTTGAATTCATATATGTTTTTCATGAATTTTGCTAACAAAACAAAGTTAGAGATAATTCTATCTTTAAGGGATAAGCCATTAAGCGTTACAGAGATTGCTGAGAAGATTAATGAGGAGCAGAGTAAAATATCCCATAACCTGAAAAAATTAGCAACATGCCATATACTTGAGGTCAAGAAAGAGGGCAAAAAAAGGGTTTATTCTTTGAACAAAGAAACTGTTGCTCCAATGTTGAATATTGTTGAAAAGCATGTTAAAAAGAACTGTATGTTGTGTGGGAAGAAATGAAAACAATATATCTTGATAATGGAGCTACAACAATGGTTGATGAAAGGGTTATTAGAGTTATGAATCCTTATTTTAGTGAAAAATATGGAAATGCTTCCTCTATGCATAGTCTTGGAAGGGATGCAAAAGATGCTTTAGAAAGAGCAAGAACTGTTATTGCCAAATCAATAAATGCAAAGAGTGATGAGATTATATTTACATCCGGAGGAACAGAATCAAATAATTTTGCTATCAAAGGGCTTGCTTTTGCTAACAAAGATGCAGAGAAATCAGAGATTTCTGGCACCCATCGTAAAACTCTGGGGAAAGATCATATCATTACAACAAAGATAGAGCATGATTGCGTTTTGAACAGCTGCAAGTGGCTGGAGAAGAATGGATTTAATGTAACTTATATTGATGTTGATAAAGAGGGTTTTGTTGACCTGAAAAAGTTGGAAAATGCTATTACAAGCAAAACAATTCTTGTTTCTATAATACATGGAAATAATGAGATTGGAACAATACAGGATTTAGAGAAGATAGGGGAGATTTGCAGAAAGCATGATGTTTATTTTCATATAGATGCATGTCAGAGCTATACAAAAACAGATATTGATGTAAAAAAACAGAATTTGGATTTAGTAACACTTAATTCACATAAGATTCATGGGCCAAAAGGGGTTGGCGCATTATATATAAGAAAAGGAACAAGGATAATTGAATGGCAGCATGGTGGCGGTCATGAGTTTAATTTAAGGTCTGGAACTGAGAATATATCAGGGATTGTTGGTTTTGCAGAGGCTGTTAAACTTGGAATGGATAAGAAACATATAGCACATATGACAAAATTAAGAGACAGATTAACTGATGGTGTTCTTAAGATTCCCAATACAAAGCTTAATGGAACAAAGGCTGATAAAAGACTATGCAATAATGCTAATTTTTCTTTTAGAGGTATTGAAGGTGAGGCAATTGGCGGTTATCTTGACCAGAAAGGAGTTTGCTCTTCAACAGGTTCTGCCTGCTCTGAAAAAACACTTGAGCCAAGCCATGTATTGAAGGCAATTGGCTTAAGCCATGAAGAGGCAAATGGCTCTTTAAGATTAACCTTAAGCAGATTTAATACAGAAGAAGAGATTGATTATGTTTTAAATGTACTGTTGGGAATAGTAAAAAAACTAAGATTTATGTCTCCATTAGGAGGAATAGCAAATGTATTCAAAAAAAACAATTAACAGATTTAATAATCCTAAATTTAGTAAAAAAATTAAGAAATATAATGCTGTTGGCCAATTTGGAAATCCACGTTGCGGCGATGTCATGAAAATTTATCTTAATGTTGAAAATGGTGTAATAAAAGACATCTTTTTTGAGACAATGGGCTGCATTGCAGCAATAGCTGCTTCAGATGCAATGTGCGAGCTGGCAAAAGGGAAAAAATTAGATGATGCTTTAAAGATAACAGACAAGGATATTGCAAAGAAGTTAGGAGAGTTACCCTCTATAAAATATCACTGCTCTGTTTTGGGCACAAGGGCATTAAGAGATGCTATAAAAAATTATAAACTCAAAAAAAAGAAATAAAAAGATATTTATATGATATAAATAAAAGATGTGATAAGATGACTGATAAAAAACATTTTACAGTTGAACAAGCAAAAGAAATTGGAGAACAACTTGGAATTAAATGGGACAAGTTTGATGTTGAACAGTTTAGAATGGGAATGGATGTTGAACTTGAGCATGGAACAGTTGATTCTAATACAAATGTTACTGATGATGACCCTTTGATTACAGGAAAGATTGCTTTAGCTCATCTAAATGAATTTCCTGACTATTATGATAGATTGGACGAAATGGAAGAAAAAGCAGAAAAATTCTGGAAGGAAAAAAGTAAATAAAAAAAACAAAACACTTAAATAATTAAAATTATAGGTTAACCTGATATGAAAATAGCTATATTTGAAATTAAACCATGGGAGCAGGATTATCTAAAGGAAAAATTAAAAGGCCATACTTTAAAATTCTTTAGCAGGGCTTTGAATAAAAATAATATTTCTAAAATAAAGGATTGTGATGTTTTGTCTGTTTTTATTTATTCCAAGATTGATTCAAAGATAATAGAAAATTTGCCAAAATTAAAGATGATTGCAACAAGGTCAACTGGTTTTGATCATATTGATTTAAAAGAATGCGGGAAAAGAAAAATATCTGTTTGCAATGTTCCGTATTATGGCGAAAATACTGTTGCAGAGCATACATTTGGATTAATACTTGCTTTATCAAGAAATATTCATAAATCTTATGTCAGGACTTTAAGAGATGATTTTTCTATTGGAGGATTAACTGGTTTTGATCTGAAAGGAAAAACAATAGGTGTTGTTGGCGGAGGTCATATTGGTATGCATGTTATAAGGATGGCAAAAGGTTTTGAGATGAATGTTCTTGTTTATGATGTGAATAAGGATAAAAAGTTAGCAAAGTCGCTTGGTTTTAGATATGCTCCATTAAATGAATTATTTAAGAAGTCGGATATAATATCATTGCATGTTCCATATAATAAATATACCCACCATATAATAAATAAGAAAAATATTAAGCTAATAAAAAAAGGAGCTATACTAATAAATACTGCAAGAGGTGGTGTAGTTGATACTGATGCATTATTGTTTGCTTTGGAAAATAAGATATTAGGCGGAGCTGGCTTGGATGTAATAGAAGGGGAGGAACTTATAAAAGAGGAAAAACAGCTATTGCATGAAACAGGAAATATTGACAAATGGAAAACAATTGTAATGGACCATAAGATATTCAGAATGGATAATGTTGTTTTCACACCGCATAATGCGTTTAACAGCAAAGAGGCATTGATGAGGATATTGGATACTACACTAGAGAATATAACTGCGTTTAATCATAAAAAAGCTAAAAATATTGTTAAATAATGGAGAAATAAAAAATGAAGGTAACAAAAGAAACAAAATTGGCTGATGTTTTGGAAATTAAAGGCGCTGAAAAAGTACTTTTGAAATATAAGTTGCCTTGTCTGCATTGCCCTATGGCGCAGATGGAGATGGGTGTATTAAAGCTGGGTGATATTTGCAAAAATTATGGCCTTGATATTAAGAAATTGTTAGATGAGCTGAATAAGCTGAAATGATTATCTTTTTAATTTCTTTTCTTCTTCTAAAATAGCTAAGGTTGTTTTTACAACAGAATCTGGGTTAAGGCTTATTGAATCAATTCCACATTCAACTAAGAATCTTGCAAAATCTTCAAAGTCACTTGGGGCTTGGCCGCATATTCCTATCTTTCTGTTGTTTTTCTTTGCTTTGCTTATGACCAATGCAATTAATTTTTTAACAGCCATGTTTCTTTCATCATAGATATGACTTACCAGTTCAGAGTCACGGTCTAATCCTAATGTGAGTTGTGTTAAATCATTAGAGCCAATGCTGAAGCCGTCAAATATCCTGCTGAATTCATCTGCCAGTATAACATTAGAAGGAATCTCGCACATTACATAAACCTGCAAGCCATCTTTGCCCTGCTTTAAGCCATTTTTTTCCATCTCTTTGATTACTTTTTTGCCTTCTTCAACTGTCCTGCAGAATGGGACCATTAGTTTTATGTTTTTTAAGCCATAAACTTCCCTTGCTTTTTTCATTGCCCTGCATTCAAGCGCAAATGCTTCTTTATAGTTATCAGAATAGTAACGGGATGCTCCTCTCCATCCAATCATTGGGTTATCTTCTTTTGGCTCATACTCTTTTCCGCCAATAAGGTTGGCATATTCGTTTGACTTAAAGTCAGATAATCTTACAATTACATCTTTTGGGTAAAAAGCAGATGCAATCATAGCAACACCCTGCGCCAGCTTGTCTATAAAGAATTCAACTTTGTTATTATAGCCATAAGTTAGCTTATCTATTTTTTCCTTAACTGCCCTGTCTTTTATTTTTTTGTAGTTGATTAGAGCCAGAGGGTGTATTTTTATGTAGGTGTTAATGATAAATTCCTCTCTTGCCAGCCCAACACCATCATTAGGTATGAACGAGAACTCAAAAGCTCTTTCAGGGTCGCCAATATTCATCATTATTTTTGTTTTTGGCTTTTTGAATCTTTTTATATTAATTTTATTGATTTTGAATGGGATAATCCCTTTGTAGACAAATCCCTCTTCACCTTCTGCGCAGCTGGCTGTTATTGGCTGAGAAGGTTTTATTTTTTTAGTTGCTTCATTTGTTCCAACAATGCAAGGTACACCAAGCTCTCTGCTTACAATTGCGGCGTGGCAGGTCCTTCCACCTCTATCTGCTACAATAGCAGACGCTATTTTCATTATTGGCTCCCAGTCAGGGTCTGTCATCTCTGTAACAAGCACTTCTCCTTTTTTGAATTTATTAATATCCTTAACATTAGTTATTATATGCGCTTTTCCCTGGCCTACTTTTGCACCTACACTCTGCCCAGTCACTATTATTTCCCCTTTTTTAGGAATATCGTAGTCTTCTACAATGTTCATGTTTTTCTGGCTCTGAACTGTTTCCGGCCTTGCCTGGACTATGAATAATTTTTTTGTTATCCCGTCTTTTGCCCACTCCATATCCATTGGTTTATGATAATGCTGCTCAATTATGCAAGCCCACCTTGCTAATTGAAGTATTTCTTCATCTTTCAGAACAAAACTTTTTCTTTCTTTTTCTGTTGTGTTTATGTTTTTAGTTGGCTTTTCTTTATTATTAGTGTAAATCATCTTTAGTTTTTTCTCACCAACTTTTTTTTGTATTATTGGCTTAAAGCCCTGCAGTAAAGTTGGCTTAAAGATATAATAAGAATCTGGATTTACATTTCCCTGAACAACATTTTCACCCAAGCCATAAGCAGCGCTTATTAAAACAACATCTTTGAATCCAGAATCAGTGTCAATGCTAAATATGACTCCGCTAGAGGCTTTATCGCTTCTAACCATTTTTTGAATGCCTATGCTTAGATATACCTTAAAATGGCTGAATTTTTTGTCAACTCTATATGATATTGCCCTGTCTGTAAATAAAGAGGCAAAACATTTTTTGCAGGCATTTAATAGGGAATCCTTTCCCCTGATATTCAGATAGGTTTCCTGCTGTCCTGCGAAGCTTGCATCTGGCAAGTCTTCTGCTGTTGCTGATGACCTTACTGCAACATCTGTATCTTTTCCATACTCTTTAGAGAGTTTTTCATATGCTTTTATTATATCTTTCTGGATAACATCTGGGATTTCACAGTTTAAGATTGTATTTCTTACTGCTTTTCCTCTTTCTTTTAAATCTTTAAGATTGCTTGTGTCCAATCCTTTTAGAATTCTTTTTATTTCTTTTTCAACATTATTATGCTTAATCATATATTGATAGGCATAGGCAGTGACTGCAAAACCATTTGGGATATTGACTCCTTTTTTAGTTAGTTTCCTGTACATCTCACCTAAAGAAGCGTTTTTTCCACCTACATACTTGACATCATTTATACCTGTCTCCTTAAACCATAGAATAAACTTTTTGGATTTAGCTTTAGCCAAATAATTCACCTCTTTTGTTATTGGTGAATTTTATTATTATTTAAATATGTCGGAAATTTAGCACTGGTTCCACTATTTTTGACATGTCAGAAATATACCACTGGTCTATTAACCAGTGGACGAAGTCCATCATCTTGTTCTAGAAGATGGTATATTTCTGAGTGTTTGAAATGCAAAGCATTTCTAACAAACCAGAAATTTGCAAAGCAAATTTCTCAGTTCATGCTCAAAAACCACTCAAGTTAATGGGATGGCTAACACGGCTTTGCCTTGCATACCCCCCATCTATGATGGGTGGTTTTTGACATTTGCATTAATTATTTATAGTTTAAGGTGTTTATGATACTATAATGAAAAACAGGCTTATAGAGTATTGGGAGAGGTCTGGTTTAATAAAGGATAATAATGTTTTAAAGGCGTTTAAAGAGGTTCCCAGAGAGGAATTTGTTCTAGATGAGCTTATTAGAGAGGCTTATAGTGATTATCCTTTGCCAATAGGTGCTGGCCAGACAATTTCACAGCCTTCCACTATAATGATAATGCTACA
>JAGLZG010000221.1 GCA_023131705.1 Nanobdellota archaeon | reverse complement strand
TTATATAGCAATCTTTATAAACCATCATTTATTTCTCTTTTATACTGCTATCATTGTATAGCATATCTAGTGCCGAAAGGCATGATAAGGTGATATTAAATGGCAAGTATATATGATGTTGATGCAAATGAACTAATAGAAAAAGCTGCTATTGAGCTTAAAAAGACAGAACATATTAAACCGCCTGTTTGGGCAGATTATGTCAAGACAGGTGTTAGCAAAGAGAGGGCTCCTGCTAATAAGGATTGGTGGTATATAAGGGCAGCAGCTATACTAAGAACAATCTACAGGATGGGGCCTATTGGCGTTTCAAAGATCAGGACAAGGTATGGAAGCAAAAAGGCAAGAGGTTTTAAACCAAAACATTTCTATAGTGCTTCTGGAAATATTATAAGAAAGATATTACAGCAGCTGGAAAAAGCCGGCTTTTTGAAAAAAGAAGAAAAATCATTAAGAAAAGGAAGGCTAATAACTCCTGCAGGAAAATCATTTTTAGATAAGATTGCTACTCAAATGTACAAAGGTGCTAAGAAAGATATTGAAACAGAGGAGAGAAAAATAGAGGTAAAGAAAGAGGAAAAGCCTAAAACAGAAAAAAATAAAGAAGAGAAAAAACCTCAAGCTAAACCTGAAGTAAAAAAAGAAGTTCCTAAAAAAGCTGAGGAAAAAACAGGGGCAAAGAAATAATGGCGCGATATAAACATCCTGCAAGAAAGCAAAGATTAGCTAAAAAGCATAAACAAACTAGATGGGCCCCTTTTTGGACAGTTCCAAGAAAATATGGAAAAGGAAGAAAAGTTCATCCGGGCAGGCATACTGCTGTAAAAAGAAACTGGAGAAGAACCAAGTTAAAAGTTTAAGATGGCAGAAAAAGCAAAAAAGGAAAAGGAAACACCTGGAAAAGTAGTTTTAGAGAGAGTTTATAATGTTCCTCTAAGAAAAGAGTGGCTTAAGACACCAAAATATAGAAGGAGCAAAAAGGCAGTTACAGCCCTAAAAGAATTTCTTATTAAGCATATGAAATCTGAGAATGTTAAGATAGGAAGATATGCTAATTTGTTTATATGGAAACATGGCATTAAGAATCCACCCCATCATGTTAAAGTAAGTGTTACTAAGGACGATAAAGGCCTGGTTTTTGCAGAATTAGTTGATTCTCCAAAAAAAGAAAAACTTCCTTCAGTGATAAGGAAGAGACAGGCAAGGGAAGAAAAAAAGCCCAAAAAAGAGAAAGCAGAGACAAAGGCTGAAAAGATTGAAGAGAAAGTTGAGGAAGCAAAGGAGGAAAAAGCAGAGAAAGCAAAGGAGATAGAGAAGGAAGAGATAAAAGAGTTAAAAAAAGAAGAAAAAGCAACACATGCAATAAAAACAGCCCCAGATCAAAAGATGGTTGAGCAGCATCCAAGCGCCCCTATGGGCAGGTAATTATAGTATTAATTCATGTACCCTATTATGCATTCTATTTGGTTTATTATTATTTTTCCGAAATATTATTAAACAGTTCTGTTATTATTCTTTATATGAACCTATTGCCGTTTGAAAAGGAAGAGAAAACAATACTGATTAAGAAAAAATCAGAAACTAATCCTAAATATGGCTGTAAGCCTGAAGAGAGAAAAACAGATGAGATGATAGATTATGGTGTTGTTGTTATTAACAAGCCAAAAGGACCTACATCCCATCAGGCAAGTTCTTATGTCAAGGGCATACTGAAAATAAAAAAAGCAGGGCATTCCGGAACACTGGACCCAAGGGTAACAGGTGTTTTGCCTGTTGCATTAGGCAGAGGAACAAGGATTGTACAGGCCTTACTGCCTGCTGGCAAGGAGTATATCGCAATAATACATTTTCATAGAGATATTAACCATGAAAAACTAAAAAAGGTGTTGGAAGAATTCAGAGGAAAGATAAAGCAGCTGCCACCAATAAAGAGCAATGTGAAAAGGCAGTGGAGATTTAGAAATATATATTACCTTGAAACTCTTGAGATAAAGGAAAAGGATGTCTTGATTAGGGTGGGGTGTGAGGCCGGGACTTATATCAGAAAATTGGCGCATGATATTGGAAAGAGCATAGGGACAGGAGCGCATATGTTGCAGTTGATAAGAACAAAGGCAGGACCTTTTAATGATAATGAGATGTATACATTGCAGGATTTGACAGATGCATTCTATTATTATGAAAAAGAAAATAATGACAACTATCTGAGAAAGATAATAAAGCCTGTTGAATCCGGTGTTCAGCATGTGCTTAAGATATGGGTTATTGATTCTGCAGTAAACAGCATGTGCCATGGAGCAGATCTGAAGATTCCCGGAATATCAAAACTGGAATCCGGTATAGGACAAAATAAAAAGACAGCTATAATGACATTAAAGAATGAGTTGATTGCAATAGGAACATCAAAACTTAGCTCAGATGAAATAATGAAATCAGAGAAAGGAATTGCTGTCAGAACAGAGCATGTTTTTATGCTTCCAGGAGTTTATACTAAGATAAGTTAAACTTTATATTATAACCAAAATGAATCCATCACTATTGAAACATTATCAGGAAAAGTTTGGTGGTAGCATATGTTATGGGGAGGTGCATTTAGATAAGATATATCCTATTCAATCATCTTTTAGCAGGATTGGTTATGAAAGAATAAAAAAATATCTTAAAAAAGAAAGAAGAATTATTTTGATCAAAGACAAATATTCAGAATCTTATTTTTTGATTGATGGTCATGCCATGGGGTTTGTTTTTTATGAAAAAGGAGAAGATAAAATAAAGTCTTTTTTTCTCGAAACAGATTCAATAGACAGTATATTTGAACTCGCTCATATGAATAATGGAAGAAAGATACAGGATCTTGTAATGGTTTAATCAACAGTAAATAATTTACTGTCATGAACATCAAACAGCCCAATTCTTGCCCCAGCATCCAGCCAGCCGTGAGCATAGTTTAGAGCTGCAAACGCATTTACAAAATCACCTTTTTTATAGAAATATTTGGCATCTGAAAAATACCTTTCAATCATATCCAGGAAATCATCCCTTTTTTCCTTCATTCCAAGCTTGTTCCTGCTTTTCTTTGCCTTTTCAAGCGCCCTGGATGTAACTGAAAAATATTTTTTTAATTTTAATTCTGTTATTTTGTCCATGAAACAGGATTTATTTATCTGTTTTTATAATTATCGGAAATCTAATTGCACTATCATGTTTTTAGTGATTGGGAAAAACACTTGGTTCGCAACACAGCACCAAAATAATAAAGTTTATAAATAACGCATTTTTCTATTGTATATTACAGTATATATTTAACAATAGGGGGTTCAAATGGAAGAAGATAATATTAATGAAAATAAAAAAGCCAAGAAATCAAAGGGCTTTAAAATAAAAAAACAGGATATTTGGAGATATGCTACTTTTATTGCGTTGTTGCTGTTAGTTGTTTCTGTTATAACAGGGAATAAAGGAAACAATTGTAATCTGGGAATGGTTAGTGCGGATATTGCAGCATCTAATGCTGTAAACTTTATAAATAACAATATGCTTCAGGGGGAAGCATCTGCTGAGCTTGTTGGTTTAAGTGAATCAAATGGCCTTTATGCTATAAATATTTCCATAGCAGGAAAAGATTATACCTCTTATGTGACCAAAGACGGAAAAATGCTTTTTACAAGCGGTGTTGAAATAAAGGAAATAGAAAAACAAAATATAACACCAGAAGATGATACGCCAGAAAATAATGATAACAATATACCTAAAAAAGATAAACCAGTAGTGGAATTATTTATTATGTCTCATTGTCCTTTTGGAACCCAGATAGAGAAAGGCTTTATTCCGGTTGCAGAGAAGTTCAAGGACAAAATTGACTGGGAAATTAAATTTGTCTATTACGCAATGCATGGAGAAAGAGAGGTTAATGAACAGCTTTTACAACACTGCATTCAGCAAGACAACAAGGATATGTACCTAAGTTATCTAAAATGCTTTCTAAAAGATGGTAGTACAGAAAGCTGCTTAGCTGAAAACAACATAAAAAAAGAAGATTACAAAGCATGCTTAGAAGAAACTGATGCTAAATATGAAATAAGTGAAAACCTGGATGATAAAACTAAATGGCTGAGTGGAAGATTCCCTCTATTTTCAATCCATAAAGAAGAGAATGATAAATATGGAATATCAGGGTCCCCTTCATTTGCAATAAATGGAGTTAAGGTAGATGGGCAGGGAAGATCTCCTCAAAGCATGCAGGAAACAATCTGTAATGCATTTACAGACAAACCATCTGAATGTGATGATAGTTTAAG
>JAGLZG010000220.1 GCA_023131705.1 Nanobdellota archaeon | reverse complement strand
TTCCTGTGCCAACATTATAGACTCCAGATGGAGCATTTAATGCTAATATATTTGCTCTTACAATATCTTTAACATGAATATGGTCTCTTTTTTGTTCACCCATCTTAAAGATTCTTGGTCTTTGGCCTTGTAACATCTGTTTTCTTAAATGATATATCATACTTGCAGGCCTTCCTTTATGAGCCTCTCTAGGACCAAAGACATTAAAATATCTCAAACCAACAATATGCATCTTATCAAAATAAGCTGATGCAATCTCATTCATCTTTAATTTGGATTTTGCATAAGCGCTAAAAAGCTCTTTTTCCTGGTCCTCTTCCATTGGAACAGGGCCATTGCCGTATAAGCTTGCAGAGGAAGAATATATAAGCTTGGCATTGTTCTTTAAAGCAAGCTCAATTATATTTTTAAATCCTTCTACATTTTTTGTATATGTTTCTTCATCATTATCATACCTGGGATCAGTTATTGCTGCCTGATGAAAAATAATATCAAAACTTTTATCAATATCTTTTTTATCAGCTAAATCCCATTCTATAAATTTCCCTTTGAATTCTTTTAAATTATCTTTTGTTCCTGAGAACAAGTTATCAGCTATAATGACTTCATGCCCCTGTTTTTCTAATTCAAGTGCCAGGTTAGCTCCAATAAATCCTGCTCCTCCTGTAACTAATATTTTCATTTTTTATTCCTATTCAAAATTATCTCAACAGCATTATATAAATCTTTTGCAACAAAATCAGGTTTTATACCATAACTTTTGTCTTCTCCTTTTTTTCCAGTCATGACAAGAGTTGTTTTGCATCCAGCGTCTTTGCCCATTTTTACATCTGTTGTTTTATCACCAATCACATAACTTTTATTAAGGTCGAGATTAAATTCTCTTTTTGCATCCATTAAAAATTTAGTTTTTGGTTTCCTACATGAACAGTGATTATCAGGTCTATGAGGGCACATATAAACTTTGGAAATTTTAATATTATTTTCTTCAAAATAGCTGAGCATATGATTTTCAAGTTTTTTATAACATTTAATACTAAAATAACCCCTCCCGATTCCTGATTGATTTGTTATAACAAATAATTTATAATCACCTTTCGTAGAAATTAGTGTTAAAGCATCTAATGTTCTTGGAATAAAATCAAAGTTATTAATCTGGTGAACATACCCATAGTTTACGTTAATAGTACCGTCTCTGTCCAGAAATATTGCTTTATTCATTCTCTATACTTTTTCTAATCTCATCTACATTAGTTGTAGAAGTACCAGCTTTTTCAACAACAATTCCAGCGGATTTGTTTGCGATAAATGAAGCTTCTTTTAGATTAGCTCCAGATGCTAAAGACAAGGCAATAACAGCAGCAACAGTATCCCCTGCTCCAGTTACATCATACACTTCTTTTGCTTTTGTTGGCAAATGTTCCTTTTTACCATCTGTGCTAAAAAGATGCATGCCCTTCTCCCCACATGTGAGAAGGATATTTGACTTGAATTTTTTAACCAATTTTTCACCTATTTTAATTATATCATTGTCATTCTCTGCTTCAATACCTGTTATTTCAACAGCTTCTTTAAGATTTGGTTTTATTAAATAAACTCCCTGATAAATTTCTTTGTTTTTGGGTTTAGGGTCAACTATGACAGGTATATCATATTTTTTTACAATCCTGAGCAATTCTCTAATCAAATCTTTTGTTATAACGCCTTTAGCATAATCTGAAATAACTATTGCATCAAACTCTTTAATCTTATTTAGGAGCTTCTTGCTCAATTTTTTTTCTGTGACTCTATTTATTTTATCAGTATTTTCATGATCTATCCTTAATAACTGCTGGTTCCTTCCTATTATCCTTGTCTTTTGCGTTGTTATTCTATCCTTGTCCTGAATAACCAAAGAATAATTAATTTTTTTCTTTTTACAGCAAGAAAATAAAAGTTTACTTATCTGCTCTTTACCTACTACACCAGAAAGATATGTCTTAGCATCTAAAGATGCTAAATTGCTGC
>JAGLZG010000022.1 GCA_023131705.1 Nanobdellota archaeon | reverse complement strand
ATGCAATTTATTCCAGTGATTTGGCAAGAGCTGCTGATACAGCAAGAGAGATTGCGAAATATCATTCAAATATTCCGATAAACTTTGTTAAAGAGTTAAGGGAAACCTATCTTGGTAGTTTGGCTGGCAAGAAAGATATTGAAATTGACTGGGATAATAATAGGCCTGATGATATAGAATCTAGAACAAGCATGCGAAAAAGAGTTAAAAAACTATTAGATGAAGTTTATGAAAAATATCCAAATGGCAGTGTATTGTTTGTAGGACATAACGGAATAAATACCGCTTTGATCACTATAATTCTCAATAAACCAGAAGATTATATGGCAAAAATAGAGAACCAGCATAATACTGCTGTCAGTATTTTTGAGATTAAAGAAGATAAAAATCATAAAGTTCATCTAATGAATTGTATAAAACATTTGGATTGAGAAAGTTTTTTATATGTGTTTAATTCTGATTAAATTATGGATGTAAAACCAGGAAAATACCAACATTATAAAGGAAATTTTTATGAAGTTATTGGTGTAGCAAGGCATAGCGAAACATTAGAAGAGTTAGTTGTATATAAGGCACTTTATGATTCTGAAGAATTTGGTAATAATGCATTATGGGTCAGGCCTAAAGAAATGTTTCTTGGAACTGTTAATGTTGATGGCAAAGAAGTCCCTCGTTTTAAGTTTGTAGGATAATCACTTACTTTTTCCCCTAATGCCTTTAACCACTTTTTTAAAAGCTGCAATCTGTTTGTCTGTTAACTTGCCGAATTTTAGATAGTTTATCTTTATGCTTCTTAGAAATGAGTTTTCTTTGTAATATTCTTCAGGTAGATTAAAGAGTTTTTTCATCTTTGGGTCTTTGATGTTTCCCTTGAGTTCTTTTTTTTGACAGTCATAACATACAGCATATCTTTGGTGGGATGTTATTGTCACAAAGTTTTTTTTGCATACGCAGCATTTTTGCTTGTATTGTATAGCCATAGTATTGTTAAATAAAGATTATTTATATATTCTTCTGTTTTTGATATGCTTTTATCATTAATTTAAGCACAAAATTTATATATTTCATTGCCTAATGGAACAATATGTATGATAAATGCGATGCCTGCGGAAAGTGGATAGAAGATATTGAGGACTGCAAATTAGTCAGCCATGACAAAAGCACAATAAGGACATTCTGCAAAAAATGTTATGAGGATAGGGGCAAACTAAATCTCCCAAAATGAATCATAAATGCGATGTGTGCAAGTCAGAGATGGAACTAACAGGAACAAAAAAAATCAACAATACAGAATATGATATCTGGAAATGCGTAAAATGCAAGCATGTTGTTGCTAAATCTAATGTTTAAAGAAGCCTAAAAAACCAGATAGTGACGCTACTGTAAATTTTCTAAAATAAAACATATTACTTAATGGATTTGTTATTATTTCTATTGGTTTTTTAAGATCTCTACTGTTAATTCCAATATCTTTGTTTTTAGCGTTTTTTATGGCTCTGATAACAGATTTAATATTCTTTTTAGAATTAAGAGGGTGATTATCCAAATTGCATTTGATCTTTGTATATGTTTCATTAAGAATCCTTTTATCATGCACATCAGATGTTCCAATCAAAGGCATATTGTACCTTTCTGCTGCTCTGATTGCCTTCTTATTTGGAATTTTAGACAGGATATTATCAGTATAAAAGAAACTGAATTCAAGCGCATCAAAAAGATGGCAATGTTCAAACAGCTTATTATTTATACTATGAAAACCATAAAAAACATGCGCAGGTATAATAAGGTTATCTTCTCTTTTTATTTTTTCAATATCTTCCAGTTTTTTAATTTTATAGTTGCCTTTTTTATCAAATACATCTTCCCTATCCAGGTTATATCCAAGAATGTGAACTCCTTCTATTGTCATCTCAATCCCAGGTATAAGTAAAATATTATTTTCTTCAGCTGTCCTGGCAAGATTTTTATTATAGAAAATGGAGTCATGATTGGTTATTGATATTATGCTGAATCCTTTTTCTGCTAATGTTTTTATTAAATCTTTATAGCTGTATCTGATTATATGGCTGTCTCTCGGGTCTTCTTTTGTATGAATATGCAGGCTTGTTTTATAATAGTCCATTTTTCACCAATAAAAAGTATTAAACATTTCTTCAAAAAATACTCTTATATATAAAAGTGACGATTAAAAAATAATGTGTTAGAGAAAGGTTTTTAAAATAGTTATTATTTCTAAAGTCAGAGGGCTCATAGCTCAGCCTGGTGGAGCAATCGCCTCTTAATAAAAAAAGAGTTAGCGATAGGTCAGGGGTTCGAATCCCCTTGGGCCCATTTTTTCTTAATTTTTTATTTTCTGAAAAGCTATCTGCATTTTAATGATATTTATTATAAATTTTATATTACTAATTTCGTAATTCTATTAACTTTTTCATAGAAAATAGAAAGATTTATATAGTTTTTCGTAATTACATTGAGTTATGGATAAAATAGACGCTAAAATAATTGAAGCATTAAAAAAGAATTCAAGGACTCCTTTTTTGCAGATAGCCAAATCCCTGGATGTTTCAGAGGGTACTGTAAGGAACAGGGTTAATGATATGGTCAAAGAAGGTGTTATAAAAAAATTCACAGTTGTTACAGAAGGAGAGATATTTGTTATTGTTGGTCTTGAGACAGAGACAAGGACAGAGACAAAAAAGATTGTCAGCAGATTAAAGAATTTTGGCATAGGTGAAATATTTGAGGTTACAGGAAGGTTTGATATTATATGTAAGGTATCTTCTTCAAAGATGGATGATATGAATAATACAATAGAGCTAGTAAGGTCTATACCTGGTGTTGCTCATACAGAAACTTTTACTGTTTTAAAACAAAATTAGAATAAGGGTGGTAAAATGATAGAAGGAGCATTTACAGCTTTGGTTACTCCAATAAGATCAGATGAAAAAAACTTAGACGGAAAGGTAAATTTTGATTTAATACCAAGACTGGTTGAATATAATTTGAATAATGGTATTGATGGTATTGTACCATCTGGTTGTACTGGTCAATCTTTTACATTGGATGACGATGAGCAAGTTAGAATAACAAAGACAGTAGCAGAAGCTTCAAAAGATAAAACAGTTATGGCAGGAGATGGTAGTAATAAAACAAAATCTGCTATTGATTTGGTTGGTAGAGTGGAGAGGGAGGCTGGAGTTTATTTTCATATGCAGATTACACCTTATGCTAATAAACCAGACCCAGAAGGAATTTTTGATTACTATTCAACTATTGCAAAAAATATTTCCGGGAGAATCATCCTTTATAATGTTCCTGGCAGAACTGGTATTGATTTGACAAGTGATAAGTATTATGAAACTATTGTCGAATTAGCAAAGATAGAAAACATTATAGCATTAAAAGAAGCTTCTGGAAATCTTGAACAAGTTAAAAGAATAATTAAAGCTACAAAGAATCTTGATTTTGCTGTTTTTTCTGGTGATGATAAACTAACATTAGATATAATAAAAGAAGGGGGCAAGGGAGTTATAAGTGTTGCTTCAAATGTTGCTCCAGCAATGGTTTCTGATATGGTCCACTATGCTCTTAACAATAAATATGATAAAGCTGAAGAGTTGGATAATAGATTAAAGCCACTTTACAAAGCATTATTTATCCAAAATAATCCACAGTGTGTCCATTATGCGTTAAGAAAAATTGGATTTAATGTAGGTGTACCAAGACTTCCTTTACATGATATAAACGCTGAATCTAAATCAATAATAGATGAGGCACTAAAATCTGTGGGTGAATAAATGTCAGAAAAAGAAGAACATGATGAAAATGTGTATGATGAAGAAGGACAGGAAGAGCTAGTGGATAATGATGAAATAAGTCCAGAAGAAGAGGCATTTATGAGGGGGTATGACGAGGCTGGGTAATTTTTTAGTAAAATTTATATATTAAGACCTCTAACACATTAAATATGAACAATTTTACAAGTAAACAAAATATGCACTATTTTTCTATGTTTACTTTTAAGACCACACAATAAGTCTTTCATTGTTCTAAAAACTTAAAGGTGTTCTAAAATGCTTTTATACAATATTAAACAAGGGGAAAAATGCAGGGTGAATGTAGATAATTCTATTTTTAACAAATTTAAAAATAAGGAGCGTCATAGTTAAAAATGAAAATAATGAAATTTGGCGGAACATCGATGAAGGAATTAGGCCTGGTTTCCAGAATATTAAAAGAAGAGGCAAAAACAGGGGATGTGGTTGTTGTTTCTGCTTTAGCTGGCATAACAGATTTATTGATTAAATGTGCAAATAAAGCGTACCATTCTAAGAGTTATTTAAGAGATTTGAAGAGGATTAAAAAAATACATCAAGATGTTATAGCTAAAAATTGTTTAGATAATAGTATTATTGAAACTGAAGTAAATGAATTAGAGGATATTCTTAAAAATAAAGATCCTGCTTACGATAGATTTTCTGCAAAGGTTCAATCTTTTGGGGAGAGAATGTCAGTAAGGTTATTAGTTGCAAAATCAAGAAATGATGGATTAAAAATAGAGGGATTTGATGCTTATGACATAGGCTTAATAACAGATTCAAACTATCTCAATTCTTCTCCATTAGAAGAATCAAAAGAAAAAATCAGAGAAAATTTAGGCAATCATAATGATATAGCTGCTGTAACAGGCTATATAGGGAAAGACGGGAATGATGATATTACTTTATTAGGTGGCAGAGGATGTTCTGATTTTTCTGGAACATACATAGGTGCTGCATTAGATGCTGATGAGATACAAATATGGACAGATAGATTTTTTTCTACAGCAGACCCAAAAAAGATAAGAGGAACAAAAATTATAAGAGGGTTGGATTATGATGAAGCAGAGCAATTAGCTGCTTATGGTGCTAAGATACTGCACTCAAAATCTATTGAACCTGCAAAAGAAAAAAATATACCCTTAGTGGTAAAAAATACCTTTGAACGTAAAGATAAAGGGACAATTATAACAGATAAAAAAGAAGTGCATAAAAATATTGTAAAATCCATTACATCCAAAGAGGTTTACGTGGTTCATGTTACGTCAAAAAGAGCATTTGCACCCGGACTTGCTGCACATTTCTTTGGAGCATTCGAGCATCATAAAGTGTCTATTGATATGATCTATACATCAACAATTGGAATAGCATGCACTGTTGATGCAAAAAATGGTAATTACAATATATTAGAACAGATTATATCAGAGGTTCGAAAATATGATCCAAAGAGCACTACTGTTATATGTGGCAATAAGACCCAGGTTAATATTATTGGGCATGGAATAAGAAAAGATTCTTGTGTCGCAGCTAAGGTTTTTAGCAGTTTAAACTCTGCAAAAATATCTTATGAAGGCATCTCAGAAGAGAATGGTTTTAATTTTGGATTAGTTTTTGATAATAAAGATGGTCTAAACGCTGTAAAAGCTATACATAAATCCTATTTTGGATAGAAACGTTTATATAAATAATCTTTTTTCTATGGGCTATGGAAGAAAAAAATGAAGTTGTGCACTGGGCTGACCAGGCTGCTGAAAAGATAATTAATGAGAAAGGAAATAAGAAAAGTTACACTGTTGCAACAGGTGTAACACCAAGCGGTACATTGCATATTGGTAATTTCAGGGAATTTATCACAGGCTATTTTGTTAATAGAGCATTAATTGATAGGGGCAAAGAAGTAAGGTTTCTCCATTATTGGGATGATTATGATGTTTTTAGAAAAGTTCCTGTAAACATGCCTAAAAAAGAGATTCTAGAATCAAATCTAAGAAAAACATTGATTTCAGTTCCAGATGTTTTTGGCTGTCATAAAAATTATCCAGAACACAATGAAAAACAGGTTGAAAAATTCTTGCCAATTATTGGGGTAAATCCAAAAATTATCAGGCAGAGTGAAAAATACCAAAAGTGCGAATATGCAGAAGAGATTAAAGTTGCTCTGGAAAATAAGGATAAAATTGCTGATATCTTTAACAAATACAGGGAAGAAAAATTGAAAAGGAGTTGGCTGCCAATTTCTGTTTATTGTGAAAAATGTGATTTAGAAGCAGAAAAAATAGAATACCTGGGAAATTATAAAATAAAATATGAATGCATCTGCGGTAATAAAGATGAAATAGACTTTAGGAAAAAAGGCCTTGTTAAGTTAAAATGGCGTGTACAAGTGCCTGCCTGGTGGATTAATGAAAAAGTTGATTTTGAGGGTGCTGGCAAGGATCATTTTGCAGCAGGAGGAACCTTTGATACAGCAAGGGAAATAACAAGGGAAGTTTATGGTACAGAACCCCCTGTTGGTTTTGGTTTTGGCTGGATATCAATAAAAGGCGGAAGACAATTTTCAAGCTCTACAGGGGTTATAATAACCCTAAAAGAAATGCTGGAAATATATGAGCCTAATTTAATAAGATGGCTTTTTGCAGGTTCAAGGCCTGCAACAGAATTTGCAGTATCTTTTGACCTGGATGTTTTAAAGCTTTATGAGGATTTTGACAGGTGCGAGAGGATATACTTTAAAAAAGAAAAGATTGAGGAAAAAGAATATCTAAAGCAAAAAAGAATCTATGAGTTAAGTGCTGTAAAGATTCCAAAAAAACTGCCATTCCAGCCTTCTTTCAGGCATCTGACAAATGTGATACAGATATATCAAAATGAGTGGGATAAAGTAAAGGATTATTATAAAAAAGAACTGAAAACAAAAGAGGATGAAGAAAGACTGGAGTTAAGGTTTAGATGTGCCTCTAACTGGATTGAGAAATATGCTCCTGATGATTTCAAGTTTAAACTGCAGGATGAAGCAAGTGATGAAGCAAAGAAACAATTAGACAAAAATCAGGTTAATGCGCTAAAAGATGTTGCTGAAAGGCTGAAGAAAAAGAAATTTACAGAAAAATCGCTTTTTGAAGAATTCTACAGTATTGTAAAAGAAAATAAGCTGGAGGTAAAGGATTTCTTTAAAGCCGCTTATTTGGTTTTGATTAACAAGGAAAGAGGGCCAAGACTTGCATCATTCATACTTGCAATTGGGGAAGAAAAGGTTATTGGGTTGTTTGAAAAGTTATAACTTTTCTTTTGTTACCATTTTATAATAGAAATATTTATATAGACAAGACTTATTTTATTGGAAAGGTGGTTTGTCTTGGCTAAGAAGAGTTTATTAAAAAAAAAATTTTTGCCAATTAATACGTCTCTCAGAGGAATAGACTATATTGTTGAATCCTTTGATGAGAATATTAGGAAGAAGACAGATTTATGTGAAGGTTTAATTCTTAGTTATTCTTCATTTTTGTGTGTTCTCCTAGAAGAAAAAGAACCTAATAACAGAAAGAATGTTTATTATTACAGGGGTTCTAAATTTAGTTCATATGCCTTTGAAATAATCGCTATTTCAACTATCCTAAAAAAATTTTATTCAAAATTAGAAAAAACAACAGAACAAGAAATAGAGAATGTTTTAACTAAAGAAGTTCGTTTTGTAAACGAATTTATAGGCAGATCAGCAATAGAAAAATATGCTCTTGAAGCAATAGATTACCATAAAGGGAGGCCTTTTTCATTTATTGCGAGAATATTATGCGATAAAGATAAAAACAATTATAGGTCTTTTAATATGAAAGATGAAAAATTTATAGATATTGGCA
>JAGLZG010000219.1 GCA_023131705.1 Nanobdellota archaeon | reverse complement strand
TTTTACTGTAAATATAATACTTTATTATTTATTCACTACATTTGCCCTGTAGGGGAACTCACTCCTGACACTAAAAAAGGGAATACCATGAGTAATTATACCTAAAAACCCTATCTTAATTGGTAGGGTTTTTTATTTAAAAGACTATTGTCTCTGAACTCTTTAAGTCCTCACTTCTCAATATCCTAAGTCCAAAACAAGTGCCAAGTGTGTTGCCCTTGTCTATGATTACCTGTGAACTTTCCTTAGCACACAACTCTAACTGTTTATAGGTCAAAGGGTGTATCAGTAATGTCTCAGGCTTCTTACCATAAGTAGTACCATAAATATGTACCTGCTCCCAAATTATATCTAAAATATTCCTCATTATCTTTTCTTTTGTATTCTTAATGTTAGTACTAACCTTATAGCATTAGAGTATCTGGAGTCTAATAGGGGTTCACTGTTTACATGAACATGAGTAAGAACCTCTTTACTTAACCTCCTTTTGGCATCTTCAATAGCCCCCTCTAAGCCATAAGGTTTTTGCATCCTATTAATCTCAGATAAATCTATGATTTCCTGCATTTGTAGGGTATCAAATTCTACTTGATTAATTACCATAGCAGGTACAGTACTTATCCCTATGGGAGATGAATACTTAGCTATCTCAAGGAGTTCATCCTTTAGAAATGCAGCCATCCCCCTTTTAAATCTCTTTCCTATACTCATGCTTTTCCACTTTCACCTGTAGTCTTAGGCAGTTTAACATCTATAATCCCCTTATGCTGTTTGTAAGTCATAAGTAAACTCTCTCCCCATATCCTTGCAACTACAATAGCCAACTTTACAGGGTCATCAATAGTCTCTTTCATTTCCTCGTACAACTTTCCAATAGCTATATTCTGAGCATTGTCCTTAACCTCAGCCTCAGTCATAGGTTGTTCTAATGGTGTAGCCTTAGTCTTAGGACCAGATACTACTTTCTTTAAATGTGATTTTCTTTTACTCATCTTACTGTGGTTTATTGTATATCCAAATGTTAGCCATTTGAACAGCCCAATTAATAATTTTAAAAGCTCTATCTAATATCTCAAGAGAACCTACTACAACTGCAATCTTAATCAGTACAGTTACTGCTTTATTACTTACTTCTTTCATACCTATTTATAGTTTCTATTTAACCAAGTGATTAACCTCTTTTCACTAACTCCTGCTCTACTCAAGAACTCCCTCATATTAGAGGGTTCTTCTCTTTCAATAACAAGAGTGTACTTATCTCCTGGAAATACTGCCCCTTCTGCTACAACTGTAAAGGTTGTTCTCTTACCAAGACAGGTGCTCTTTATCTCAACAGTATCTAACTCTACTTTAACTTTTTCTTTTACTACTTTCATCTGTGTTTATTTTTAATTTAACTCTACTGTAAAAATATCATACATACTTTTTCTGTTACCTACTATGACAAATCCAGCCTCTAATATCACTATTTCTCTATCCTGTAGCCCTCTTATTTTGGCTAATTGCTCAGTATTAAGAGGCTTCATCATACCTTTTAAAGTATTCAGTTCATACTCTATCTCTACAATGAAGTCATTGTCATAAATCCTCATTTGCTCCATTCTACTAATACCTGCCTCATACTTTGCTAAACAAACATCATACTTATTAGGCTTCCCCTCACAACTCCCCAGTAACATTACTACTAAGAATACAACTACTATTTTAAGTGCTTTTTTCATCTTTCTAATTGTTTATTTTTAAATTGTTATATAAATACTATTCTACCTTTA
>JAGLZG010000218.1 GCA_023131705.1 Nanobdellota archaeon | reverse complement strand
TAATTTTTTCTTCTGAAAAGTCCCCCCTTTAATTCTTTTTTTGTATATTTACACTATAAAATTTTATAAAAAAAAATTTACCTTATGATTGGGATATACAAAATTGAGAACATGTTGAATGGCAAGGTTTATATTGGAAGCTCTAAAGATATTAAAAAGAGATGGGCTGCACATCAATCTGACTTAAGGTTAGATAAACATCATTCCTCTCACCTACAGTATTCTTTTAATAAATATGGGACAGAGGTATTTAAGTTTTCACTGGTACTTAAATGTACACTTGAGAGAATGCCATACTTCGAGAACTTGTATGTAGGTATTTACAAATCTACAGAGAGAAAATATGGATATAATATGACTACTCCACACCCTGTTAATGGTGCTCCTTTAAATGATTCTTTAGAAACCAAGGAGAAAATTAGAAGAGCAGTTTATAAGAGGCATTATAATGGTACAGAAGAAGAATACCAACAATGGAAAGAAGAGGTAAAACAGGAGAAAGAGAGAGTTAAAGGCTTATTACATACTAATGCCAAAGCCGTGTTTCAGATTGATAAAGAGACAGGCACTGTTATTAATAGGTTTGAGTCTGTTGCTTCTACTGCCAAAGCACTTGGCTCTAATGTTGAGATTCTTAGGAGGGCAGTGACTGGTAAAACCAAGACTCACAAAGGTTTTGTTTTTGTATATGAATCTCTATATACCCCCACTCAAGATTATAGGGTATTGTCCAGAGCTAAAGTATATGTTCCAAAAGTCAGAGTTCCTTTTAAGGGGAGACCTATCACAACCACTAATGTTGAGACAGAGGAAGTAAGGAATTATGATAACATAACTGACCTTGCTATAGAGTTAGATTCCAGAACCAAGCATATTTATAAAGTGATGGGTAAAGAAACTAGGACATATAAAGGCTTAAGAATTAAGTATTCTCCCACTAATTCTTAACTCCCTCATTCTCAACAAACTACTTTTGCCATATTTCTCTAAAAACTTACCATGAGTGCTTCTATCCAATTCTCAGACACCTCAT
>JAGLZG010000217.1 GCA_023131705.1 Nanobdellota archaeon | reverse complement strand
CTTACCGGATAGTTGGAAGCATACCATCCTAAAGCCTGTTTTTGGTTTTTGCTTCCAATCATAATTCTGGCAGACTGTGTAAAATTTCCAAAAGGCACGAGACTTGTGCATAAACCAAGCATAGCTAAAGGGGATATCTCAAGATGTGTATGTTCAGGAGTCAATTCTTCTTCAGAAAATGCAACCAGCAAATTTTCCTCTTCGCCAGCATCAATATACTCTACAACCCCCTGCTCAATCAGATCATTCCATGTTATTTCATTTTTTTCCAGCTGCTTAATATGGTTCTCTGTAAGCAAAGATATTCCATCTTTTACGATTATAAGCGGCCTTCTAACCCTTCCCCTTATGGTGTTTATAAAAATCGCATTGAGAGCTTTATTATGATATACATTAATATTATTTGAAAGAGATCCTTTCCTTCTCTCATTTATCATCTGCTTTACAAAATCCTCTGCGTTTTCAATCTCTCCTTCAAATTTTCCATTGATATATACTTCTGCCATTTTATTTTATAGTCTTTAAACCTAAATTTTTTAACAATTTTATTGTTTCTTCATAGTCAGAATCCCCTGATATGCTTGATAATAATGCCATGTTTTTTCTCAAACCAATATTTGTGCCTTCTGGTGTTTCAATAGGGCATAACCTTCCCAAATGCGTTGCATGCAGTTCCCTTGCCTCAAAATTTTCCTGAGTAACAGACAAAGGACTTACAACCCTTTGCAAATGAGAGAGCATATCCAAAAAATTTATTCTGGCAACCCTTTGGCTTACTCCCTTTCTTCCGCCTGCCCAGTTTCCAGTAGCCATTGAGCTGTACATCCTCGATGTGAGAAGTTTCTCTCTTATGATTACTTTTACGCTTGGAAACTTTCCTCTTTTAACAATCCTCTGGAAATTATATAATATATCATTGATGAGAAGTTTTAGATTAACCATAAACAGGTCAGCAAGCAAATCACCGCTTGCCTTTAGCTTCTTATTCATATAATGATCTTTGTCATCAAGTCCTACTTCCCCGTTGCTTACTACAATATATTTCTTTATCATCTTGCACAGATTATAAGCTTTGATTAATCTATCCTCTTTTTTTGTTCCAATATTTGGCAATAGATATTTGTCCAGAATTTCATACATTCTCTCTAATCTTATCTCCTTTGACTGGACTATACCAATTCTTTTTGCAACCCAGTCAGCTGCATCATCCTGATTTTTTACATCAACAAATTCATAAAGATTGATTAAAACCTCATCATATTGTTTTTCACTTGAAACAAAACGCATAATATCCTCATCTTTTAACAAGCCCAATGCTTTTATTATCATGATAATAGGCAACCTCTTTACTCTTGTGAATGAAAGATAAAAAATGCCGTCCTTCATTCTTTCAATTGTATGTGGAATCTTAAATGAGCCCTGCTCTGAGAAAAGTTTGCCTACAAATTGGCTTGGCCCTATCTTATCCTTGCTTATCATAAATGTATTAGGCGCTAAATCCTCAATATTAACAAGAACTTTTTCTGTCCCATTAATAATAAAGTAACCTCCCGGATCATCAGGGTCTTCGCCTTTTTCTATTAGTTCGTCTCTGCTCATTCCATGCAAATGACAGTATTTGCTTTTAATCATAATAGGCATATTGCATATCTGTGACCTGAAAGTTTCCCTCTGGACTCCGTTTATGTGAGAACTAACCTCAATATAAACAGGAGAAGCATAGCTTATCTTCCTTAATCTTGCTTCAGAAGGATAGATTGCTCTCTTGCTGCCGTCTGCCTCAATTATTTCCGGCTTTGCAACATCAATCTTATCAAGCCTTATCTTAAAATCATCTACATTCTGGGGGATAATAGTGGGCTCTATATACTTGTTGCCATCTATTATCTCCTGCAACCTTTTTTCAATAAAATTATTAAAGCTTTCTATATCAGAATCTACAAAAGACTGCTGCTCAAAATATTTTTTGATTAGTATCTTAGCATTATGCATTTACTACAACACACCTATAGAAAATAGCCTCTCCTGATGTTTGGCTTTTTCTTATTATTTTTATAACATCTCCCCTTTTAATATCCATGTCCTTGATAGCAGGATCTTTTTTTAGTATTCTTGGAAGCTCTCTGGGAGAAATGTCATATTTTTGCAGAAGTTCCTGCTTTTCCTTTTCAGATAGTTTAATGTGTTTAGGGACTAATATATGGTTTTTTACATCAAATTTTGCCATTTTTTGTTGGATATTATTTTTTTATTAAAATGGGCCGGACGAGATTCGAACTCGCGACCACCTCATTGCCTCATTTATCTCCTCATTATTTAAAAGTGAGGTGCTCTACCAGGCTGAGCTACCGGCCCATTAAACGAAGACCTTTTAGGTCAACGCCCTGGCCGGGACTTTCAAGGGAAATTAAATTAAAATTTGCTCCTGTTGAACCCGGGTCGAAGCCTTTCTGCTTTTAAACTGTCAAATATTGGCTTTAAACGACAGGGCTTCATGATAACCACTACACTACCAGGGCAATTGGGTTTTAAGAGCCTTACAAATCATTCCCTTCCATATATATACTAAAATTGTATTGATATGACTAAGAAAGATTTTTCTGGCATAAGCAAAGAATTTCGCATTGATTTATAAAGCTTTTGTTTTTTTAGTAGCGGACAATAGTTTTTGCTTATCAAATTCCGCTACTAAAGTTTGAAATGTCAGAAATCCTAGATTTCTGAGCACACTGAGAAATTTGCAGAGCGAATTTCTGGTGCACAAGGAAACAAAGTTTCCGGTGTCCCAGAAGCTTCGCTTTTAAGGATCCCAGAAAAGCGGAGCTTTTCTCAGGATGCTCAAAAACCTTCGGTTTTTGACAGACAAAACAATTAAGTCAAAACTTTTGTCTTTCATTATTTGAACGAAGTGAAAAAAGAAAATGGTTAGAAATGCAATTTCCAAGACTTGCGGTTTTTTTAGTTATGTTGCATAATTCATCAACATAAAGAAAATCTTTATAAACAAATATAAAAATCTAGTTATTAAGCCGACGTGGCACAACTTGGTACTGCGCAGGACTGGAAATCCTGTTCCCGTTAAGGGTATCCCGGTTCAAATTTACAGAAAACTGTGATGAATGTCCGGGCGTCGGCGTTCATTTTAAGAAGTGATAAACATGGAATGTCCAATATGCAATGCTTATATGGAAGAACATTATTTTCCAGTGTACAAGTGTTTGAAATGTGGTCATAAAGTGTCTGCTTTAAATGATGCAAAACATTGTTGATTAAATTAAAAGCTTCGAAGTCCCTTTTAAGCTCCCATAGTCTAGTCCGGCCAAGGATTCGGGCTTCTCGAGATTTATGTCAGAAAAAGCCTGAGACACGGGTTCGAATCCCGTTGGGAGCGTATTATATTTAAGAAAATAATTTATACTACTTCTTATTAAGATATATTGTGCCAGGATCGCATAACCCGGTAGTGCAGTCGCCTCGAAACTAAAACAGACAGAAAGCGACCGTCCTTTGGACATGCAGGTTCAAATCCTGTTCCTGGCGTTAACATACTTTAGAGTTAAATTTTTATATAAGTAAAATAAAGATAGGATATATAATCTTTTGTGGCATAAAATGTCTATTAAAAAACAAATCTTTGGGTGGAGCATGTATGATTTTGCTAACACAATATTCTCTGCTTTGTTTGTTACTGTTTATTTTCCTTTGTTTGTTATTCTTAAAGGAGGGAATGCTTTTCATGTTGGCTTAGTAATGTCACTTTCTATGCTCTTGGCAGGAATAACAGTCCCTTTTTTAGGAGCATTTTCTGATATAACCAAGAGAAAAAAGTTGTTGTTATTTATATTCACAGTAATATGCTGCACTTTTATTTTTTTAACGGGGTTTTTTGGTTTGATTGCAGTTTTATTATTTGGGTTGTTAGCTAATTATTTTTTCCATGCATGCCTTGATGTTTATGATGCATTATTAGTTAATATTTCAACTAAGAGAAATATTGGATGGATTAGTGGATTAGGAACTGCTGTTGGGTATATAGGGACTATATTAAGCGTTGCAGTAGCTTATATTATTGGATATTTTTATGGTTATGAAACTATACCAGGAATAAAAATAGTATTTATTTTAACAGCCTTGCTTTTTTTCGGATTTTCTTTATTTACTTTTGCTTTTGTTAAAGAAAGAACGAAGATAAAGATTAAGGTAGAGCATTTTAAAGATGCTTTTAGAAGGGTTAT
>JAGLZG010000216.1 GCA_023131705.1 Nanobdellota archaeon | reverse complement strand
TAAAAGTTGAGGTGTAAATTAATATTAGTTATTGTCTTATCATTCTTATTAGTTTTACCTATACTTGTTTCTGCAACATGGCTTGCGCCCAGAAGCATAGGCATTCCAAATCCAGGATATTATCCTAATGATATGGCAGTAGGTGACGGAAGAAATGATGGAAATAACAGCATTTATACAGGAACAAATGACGGAAAGGTTTTTGAGTTTAGATATAATTCAACAAGCGGTGATTATGATATGATTGATATGGGAAGATATTCTGCATTCTGCTCCAGCCCTGTTACTTGCGGCCATGAGGCATACAGGAATTTTATTTCATTAGGAAATGCAAGAAATGATTCTTTTGGGAACAGAATATATTCTGTTGTATCTGAAAATTATCACGCTTATGAATATACATGGAATGCTACAAATGGAAATTGGACCATAATAGATATGGGAAATGTAAGCTCTGATGCGCATTTGACAGGTAATGATATAGGGCAGGGGAGAAATGACAGTGTAAACAGGTTTTATATTGCATCCATGTCGCCTTTTGAATTCAGGACATCTTTGATAAATACTTTCAACGACAGCGAGACAGACCATACATTGTATGCAAACGGCACTAGCTTTGATGCTGCTGAAAAGCTTTACATCAATGTTCCAAAAAATGCTTCTGTTAGTAATGCTGGCATAACTATGAGCAAGGTTGATTTGGGAATTGCGAATTATGATCCTAATTATAATCTTTATACTGCCAATTACAGAAATGGGACAGATGAAATAATTGCTGCTGGAACAAAGGGTTATATTGCTGTTATGAATAAAACAACAGGGAATATTATTCAAGAAATAGATAATTCTATTAGTGGTTATATAATAGATTCTGATTTTCAGGAAGATGGAAGCGAAGCAATAATGATAACACAAGCAAAGAATGTTCTGCTCTACGATGCTAATGCAAAAACAATTACTGCTCACCAACCAACAGGACTTTCTTATCTAACTGGTGTATCATATTCCCATGATGACAGCTACGCGATAATAACCTCTGGAGCAAGTGATCCTATTGTATTTTACAATACAAGCAGTGGAACTTTTAGTGATTTATCAACACAAGCAGGTAGTACAAGGTGCTCAAAACTATCATCTACAAAGGATGAAGCTATAATTTGTACCGCAAATGCAATCTATTGGTTTAATGTTTCATGTGCGATGAATTCATTTGGAACAGATAATTTTCCTGGAAGCTGTTCTCAATCTTTAAGTTCATTCACAGGGTCAACTTCAGGAAAGGTTTGTGATGTTGATTTCAAACCAGATGGCTCTGAAGCTTTATTAGTATGTATGAATGGAGTTGTAAAGAGATACATAGATTCAAGCAGAACAATTCAGAGTCTTAGTATAAATACATCAAATGATTTGAAGGGTGTTAGTTATTCAGCTTCAGGAGATAGAGCAATTATTGTTGGTGAAAGTGGTACAATATTTTTATACAATAGTTCAACACAATCTATATCTAATTTATCAAGTCAATATAAGAATAACACAAACGCAGTTGTTTTTATAAATGATACAGATGCTGTTATAGTTGGTTCTGGTAGGTCTGCTTTAAAATATAACTCTCAGTATAATGGAGTAACTGCAAATATTTCTATAATGAGGTCGGGAAGTAGCGGAATATTATATCATTTAGCTTTTAAGCCAAACACAGCAGAGGCTTTGATTGCTGCTGATGATGGGCAGATTTTCAAATATAATCTCTCTAGTAATCAAATGACTACTTTAAATTCCCCCGTAAATATTCCTTTCCTTGCTGTTGAATACAATTGGAATGGTTCTGAAGCTTTGATTGTAGGTAAGGCTGGAACTGTACTAAAATTTAATTCTTCTGATTCATCTTTTACTACATTAAATACATCTGTAACTTCTTCATTAACAAGTGTTTCTTACAGGAATGCTACAAATGAAGCTTTAATTGGTGGAACTAATAATACACTTCTTATTAAAAATTCTACATGCGATGGAATCACAAACCCTCTTTGTAAACTAACTTTAAATGGAAACGCTTATGAAAAAACAACAGTAGCATTTAATCCATCAGGAACAATAGCGATAATTGGGCAGTTATGTTATCAGTTTATATACAATTCTACCACAGGAAGTATAGAAGGAGGATTGCGTTGGCATTCTGATGGCTGTGCAAAGACAAGAGGTATTGCATGGAAACCAGATGGTACCGAAGCTTTGCTTGTTGGAAGAATAAATAATGAAACATGTGAAGATGCTGGTTATCTATCGCAAATTGTTGTTTATAATGCATCAGCAAATAATTTTACTGGGGCTAAAAGCTGTATTGAAAAAGGGGAAATATTAGAAGATATTTCTTATTCTTCTGATGGTTCAGAAGCTTTAATAGTCGGTCAAAATGGCATATTGTTAAAATACAATACAACTAATCCTGACTATTCAAATCTTAAGGCTTCTTTAACAGACTTGTCAAGCGGGACAACAGGAACATTATTTAGTGTAGACTACAGAAGAGATGGCATAGCAAATGAAGCCTTGCTTGTTGCAGGTGACAACAAACAGGTTCTGTTCTATGATGGTGAAAAGGTATTAACAGACCCTGAAGTATGGCTTAATGATACAAGGATATTCTATGAGGCAGGAACCTATAACAAAGATTCAAGCTTAATAAACTTCACAGCTAACCTTACAAGTTATCTGAGCAGTTGCTCAGAAAAGGCAGATGGAACCTGTGATGTTCCATTCTGGGTAAATTCATCATCAACAGATGCATTGATGAAATTACATGATATTAATATAACATACACATTGAATTCATCTATAACTTCTGTAAACACTATTTATGAATACAGCTTCAATAGCTCATCAAATGGCTGGAATATTTCATCTCTTCCAACACAGTCAGAAGGGTTCTATGCTGTTGCTGTTGGCAAAGGCAGAAATAGTACAACGTACAGGGTTTATGGTGCAAATGAAGATGCTCATGGCTATGAATATACATGGAACTCTACAGCTGGAAATTGGTCTGTATTAGATATGGGTGCTCTTGCGTCATCTGCTTTATACGATGTTTTTGTTGGTGATGGAAGAGATGATAATACAATAAGAGTATATTTTGCCTCACAAAATGGTCGTGCTTATGAATATAGTTGGGATGGAAGTAACAATAATTATACCATTACTGACATGGGCAGGCTTGGAAAGAAGATATATGGCGTGGGAGCTGGTGATGGAAGGAATGATGCTAAGATTAGATTATATTCTTCAGACAAAAGCTATCAGATAAGCGAAGCTGCATATAATGCTGGTTCGTGGAGCCTTGTCAGGGTAGGAGCAACTACAAACAGGGGATATTACTCAGATGATGTAAAAATAATAGATGTTAAAAACGATGATGTTATGAGGATTTATAGCACAAGAACAGACGGCAGCTTGTATGTAAATGAATTTTTTACAGGATTTGATGACCCTATTCATCTTTATGAGGATTATTTATCCGGCAATTATATCATAAATTTTACATGGGGCTCTGCCAGTTATATAGCAAATCCTTTATTTGCTGAGATGTTTTATTCACAAAATGGTGAATATGAAGAGTTAATAGAGCATATAGATGATGTTAAAAATAGTTCGTTATGTACTAATACAGATTTTGATGAATTTAACAGGACTATAGGTGGATATTGCCTTATCCCCTGGGATACAACATTTGTTCCAGATGGAAAACAATATTTTCTTATCAATAGAATGAATGATGGGATACATAGTATTCAGGAACAATCTAAAGAATTCATGATAGATAATACTCCTCCTTTTAGCAGAGGTTTTGAGGAAAATCCAAAGAGTAATACAGGTTATATAAAACATACATCTTACACATTTATGATAGACTATTATGACGCAACTTCTGGAATCAACTTAGTTAAGCTTAATTTTAATGGCAGTGAATATGAAGCAGAGCTAAAAGACGGCAAATACCAGGTTGATATCCCGGATATTTTTATAGGAGAATATGATTATTATCAGACAGCTGTTGATAATGTTGGAAATAGTTATGAAACAGAAATAAATAGTTATAGGGTGAATATAATCTATTCTGTTTCGCCAGAAAAACAAGTAATAAAAACATTCAATGGCTTTACAGTAGATTTTAGCCAACTTTCATATGACCCAAATAATTTAACATATGAATGGTTATTGGATGGGGAAAACATATCTTTTAATAAGGAATGGACTTACTCTGTATTATATGATATTGGAGAACATAATGTAACCATTAATGTTTATGATAATGATATTCCTTTTAATGATACACATTCATGGACTGTGGATGTATGGCTGCAGGGAGATACAGACCATGATGTAGAGGGTGATTATGATGTTGATATTTTTGATTTAGCCAAGATAGGGCTTTATTATGGCTGCTCATCTGATGAAGGGGGCTGGTTAGATTGCGAGAATGCTGATGTAAATCTGGATAATAAGGTTGATATTCTGGATTTAGCAACAGTTGGGTATTATTATGGGGTGAGATATGAAGAATAAGAAAATGATAAAAAAAATAAGTTTAGTTTTTTTGTTACTTTTTGCAATACAAAATGTAATAGCAGCTGATGGAATTATATATATTAATCCTGCCTCTAAAATAGTAGAAGATGATTTTACAATATCAATAGGTGTAAATACAACAAAAGAAGTATATGCTGCAGATATTACCCTTGCTTTTGACTCAGGGGTTTTGCAGGCGACAGCTTTAACGCAGGGAAATTTCCTGAACAGTGATGGAGCAGTAACATACCCTATACCAAAAATAGACAACGCAAATGGAAAAATATCCTTTGCCATAACCAGATTTGGAACACAAAAAGGCATAAGTGGCAACAGAGTTCTTTTAACAGTGGATTTTGATACAATTGATAATGGTGAAAGCCCTTTAGAACTGGAAAATGTTAAACTGTCTGATGCATCATTAAAAGAGATTTTATTATCCGTAATTAATGGCTCTGTTACAATATCTGGTCAATCTGCAGATGGAAGTGATGAAGAAAAAACTAATGGAAATAGTGGCAGTAGTGGTACAATCAGTAGCAGTAGTGGAAGCAGTGAAATCCATAATCAAAATACAACTGATAAAGGCTTAATTGAGGATTGTATTCCAGAATGGAGTTGTGGTGAATGGGGAGATTGTCTGGATTCAACACAACACAGGATGTGTGAAGACTTGAATAAATGCGGTGCTATTCCAGATAAGCCAGTAACACGCAATTGTGCGATTGTTGGATCTAATGCCCCGCACACAACATCTAACAAATTATCTGGTGCTGTGATAACCAATACTAATAAAAGCCAAAACCATGTTTATGGTTCTATAATCATGACTATAATCGTAATTATGGGTATTTTAGTTTATGTTTTTTTAATTAAAAAATAGGATTTATGCCAAAATGTCATATAAGATAACACATAAAGCAATCCAAATAAGCATTTTCATAGTTTTATCTATATTATTTGCAGTCTCAGCAAATGCAGCATCTATTTCTAATTGCTCTGTTTTAGACCAGGCTGGAACAACATACACACTGGATAATGATATTCTCAATTCAGCAAACTCAACTTGTATAAATATAGAAGCAAATAATATAGTTTTAGATTGTCAAGGTTATAGAATAGATGGGATTAATGGCAGCAGCACATATGGTGTTTATTCAAACTCTTCAAATACAACTATTAGGGGATGTAATATTACAGAATGGAGCGAGGGCATATATTTCAATGGCTCGTATAACAGCTTAATAAAAAATTCAACAGTTAATAATAACAGCGAGTATGGCATTCACATGGATTCTTGTACAACTGGTTTAGGGAATAATAATATAACAGATGTTACTGCAAGTAATAACATAGGTGGTCAACATGGTTTTGGTATTTTCATCTATTATTCTACTGGCATTAACACAAACCATAATCTTTTAGGTATAACTGCGAATAGCAATAGTGAAGGAATTGTAGTAAATGGAGCTTCAAACAATACCTTTACAAACATAGTGGCAACCAATAATAGCGAAGGAATTTATGTAAAAAATTCTAATAACAACACATTTACAAATATAACGCTAAAAAATAATACATGGGGCTTTACAATTGATGATTATGATAGTTTTAGTTGGAATAATATATTAAAGTCATCTTATATTGGGGATAGTGGACAATATGGTGTATATTTAGATACTATTGAATGTTCAAATTATTTTTATAATAATATATTCAATAATACAAATAATGTCTATTTTGAAGACACTTATGTAAACTATTGGAATACCACAAACCAAACAGGAACAAATATAGTAAACGGGGGATTTATAGGCGGTAATTACTGGACTAATTCCAGCGGTGATGGCCATTCAGATACCTGTGCAGATGCAGACCAGGATGGGTTTTGCGATAGTTCTTATACTTTAGGAACAAATAACATAGACTACCTTCCTTTGAGCGATGAATATAATGACACATTTCCTCCAACAGTAACCTTGCTATATCCATCAAATTCCTCAACCAATGATTCTGCTACAATTACATTTGGATTCAATACAACAGAAAATGGTGCTTGTAGTTTATATCTAAATACATCAGGAACATTTGGAATAAATACAACAAATAATTCTGTAATTGCAGGGGGCAATAATTTTGTTGTGACATTAACTCCAGATGCTTCTTGGCTTTGGAATGTTGAATGTAATGATAGTGCTGGGAATTATGCTAATGCCAGTGAGAACTGGACATTGACTATTAGTACATTAACAAATACAGTACCAGACACTTTAGAGCAGGTTATTAACTCAACACCAACAAAGAGTAATGCAACAAATGAATCATTAACCTGTTATGCAAAGTTAGAAGATAATGAAACAGCATCAGGATTAACTTA
>JAGLZG010000215.1 GCA_023131705.1 Nanobdellota archaeon | reverse complement strand
GCATGCTCTAAAACATCCAGGATTGTTTTTCCTGATGGAGAAAAATCATGAGAGCCTGCTATGATATAAACTGAGATATTTTTGTCTTTTAATTCCTTTAATTTAATAACTGCCTGCTTTAGGTTGTCAATAGCTGGCAGAGAGGTATTGAACAAATCACCTGAAATCAGAATAAAATCTACATTTTTTTCTATACATATATCTACTGCTTTTATGAAAGCTTTTGTGTTTACATCTCTTAGTTTAGGATCTCTCCAGGAGCCTATATGGCAGTCTGCCAGATGCGCGAATTTCATTTCATCCCCCTAAAATATAGCAACTGTGCTAAACAATCATATATTTGTTCACAGTTGCTATCATGAAAATCAGAGATTTTCAGGACACCAAAAATCAGAGATTTTTGCGTGTATTTGGAAATGACAACTAAATATATGAAAATTTGTCATTTCCATTATAAAGAATATGATTAAGGTATATAAAAGTTGCTTTTGAATTGATTTTTATGATATTTTTTGGTTTGAAATCAGTTGTATATTATTTATCGATAGATTTATACATCAATTTATCGATAGATTTAAATATTAGTAACGCAATATTTGTGCTTAATGCGCATTAAAAGGGATAAGTTAGCCTGTAAAATTCTGGAAATAATAAATAAATCAGAAGAACCCCTGGAAACAACAGAGATAATAAGTTTTTTTAAAGGAGAAACAAGAACAAAAATTCTTTATAGGCTAAACAATCTTAGAGGAGACTCTCTTGTAAAAGGAAAGCAGGTAGGTTCTGGAAAAGGAGTTTGGATTTGGTGGAAAATAAATGAATAACAATATCAACAACATGAAAGAGAACATAATAACACTAATCTCAATAATGATAATCATAACAGGATTCTTCCTAATTAAGCCTGCCTATACAGGCTATGTTGCTTTAGAAGATAATGGGAGTTATACAGATATTCTAAATATTAATATCACTTCTAATACAAGCTATATCTGGGAGCCTGAACATAAAGGAAGCATAGATTCCATAAGATTAAATGGATATGTGGAAGGGGATTATGCAAGAGTCTATGTTAAACAAGATAATGAAAGCTATCTTGTTTATGGTTATAATACTGAGAATATTACAGCAGAAGCTGTTGAGGTATCTTCAGGAGACAATGAGATAAATATAAGTTTTGAATATTATGATGGAAGTTCTTATGATGCTGATAATAATGGAATTGCGCATATAAATGAGATTATAGATTTTAGTGTTAATAGAAGTGTGTTTGGCTTTGATATTAATTACAGCAAGCTTTGCACTAAGTACAAGGTTGATAATAATGATTTAAACACTTCTGTATGTTATGGCTATGATGAATGCTGTCTGTTCATGGGATTAAGCCCTGAATCTGAAAACTGGGATGATGTATTTTATCTGAATTATGGAAAGTATAATGCTGGTTACAATAATACTGTTTATAGCCAGGTTATTTATTATGATGTAAGTCTGGAGGAAGAAGACCTCCATTCATATATCTATAATTCAGGGGTTTTAAGCCTGGATGCTGTGTTTGTTGATAGAGTTTACTTTGATGATGTTTGTGCTGATACGTGTTCTTTAACAGGATTTGATGATAAAGAGTATGAGCTTGTATTTGAAGTAAATGGTATTGTTTATGTTGATAATACAAGCTATGGCATTTCTCCTTCTGTTGAAGAAGAAATTGTTAGTATCAGAGATAGGGATAAGAAGAAGATAGGGCATTACAAGCTTAAAAACAAAACAAATGGAAAATATGATTTAGAGATTAGCTCTTTGAATAAATCCCTGAAAGGGGTTATGGGTTTAGGTAAGGAGAACAAGGCAAAGATTAAGAATATTGAAGAGATAAAGAAATTAAATGTTTATATTGATGAAATTACAGATAAAGAGATTAATACAGATGTCTTTGCTGTTAATGAGAGTTTAGAGTTTGAATATGCTGAAATAAATTTGGCTAAGAATGGGAATGTTAATGCTGTTATGTATTGCTCTGATTTTGATTTTGATGAGTTTAGCTGTAGTGAATGGGAGAAAACAGACATTCCATTTGTTGATAATGGTGATACAATAACATTTACAGTTGATCATTTCAGCGCTTATGCTGGCGCAAATATTACAATAATTAATGTTCAGAGCTATCCAACTGTTGGAGGTAATTGGGAAGTCAGGTTTAATACTACTGGTGTTGGTAATTTGACTATTAGTGCCAGTAATGGCACTACCTGGACAAATTATTCTGAAAATAACAGTTTGTATGACCTGAAATTTTTGGAAATAATATGTGGAAATGAAAGTCTGGATTATGAATGGCAGGGTGAAAATTGTTCTGGACAAGAATGTTCTGTGTTTGTTGCTGATTACTCCTGTAATGAAACCGGCTATGAGACTTCCAAGGTTCTTACAAGCGGAAAGCATACATTGAGGTTTGAGTTTGGAGATGATGTTGAGTATGCTTATAACCTTGCTGATGGTTCTTATCCAGTTCTTAATTTCACAAATCCAACACCCACAAACAATACTGTTCAATCTCAAAATTGGAGTGAAGTGAACATTTCTATAGAAATAGCTGGAAATGTAAGTTTAGATAACTTCACATTCAATTGGAATTCAACAAACTATACTTTTTATGATGATAGCTTAGTCTTAATGATGAATTTTGATAATGTTTCTGCTTTGGGTGATAATACCAGTTATGCAGTTGATGTTAGTGAGAATGAAAATAATGGTACATTCAAAGGAACAGGAGAACCAACTTGGACAACATCTGGAAAATATGGCTCTGCTTTGCAGTTTGATGGAAGTAATGATTATATAACAATTCCAGGTATGAGTTCTACCTTAACAGAAGGAATTATAAGTTTTTGGGTTAAGCCTAATTCTGATAGCAACGCAGGTTGGGTTATACATAGTCATAATAATAACAATGCAAATGGTAATTGGGTTTCAGAAATGGGAACTTCTTATGGTATATCGTTTTTATTTATTAGTGGAAGCACTAGTTATATTTTAAAGGCCGATACAACTATCCCTTCAGCTAGTTGGACACATGTAACCTTTGATTGGGATGGAAGTGGTTCTGCATTATATATTAACGGAGTTTCAAAGGCCACTAATATTTCTCCTGCACAAGGTTTAAATTTTGATGCATCTCAGTGGAGTGATACAACAATTGGTTGTAACTGGAACTCCCGTACTGAAGAGAACTTCCCTGGAAAGCTTGATGAATTAAGAATTTACAACAGAAGCTTATCAGCCTCAGAAATCCAACAGCATTATTTCTCAAACTTAAATAAGTATGACACAGATAAATGGAATTTCTATACTAACCAAAGTAAAAACTCAACAGATGGTTTGGATTATGCAACTTATACTTATTACGGCTATGCTAAGGATACTGCTGGAAATGAGAATTCCACTGAGACAAGGACAATAACTATACAGGAAGACATAACACCCCCAACCATAAACTTCACATCTCCAACTCTTACAAATGCTTCATATATCAACACAAGTTATACAACAATAAATGTATCTATTAATGAGAATGTGTCAAGTTGTATTCTGGTGTGGGAACATCCTGCTACTTCAATTGTTTCAACACCTTATGTCTGGGTTACAAATTTTAATAATGATGATGTCTCTATGCTAAACGCTTCTGATAATTATGCTAGAACTGATTATGCTGTTGGTAATGGTCCTTATGGTGTAGCCATAGACTCAAATAATAATGTCTGGGTTACAAATTATTATGATAAAAATGTCTCTATGCTAAATGCTTCCAATAGTTATTCAAGAACAAATTATGCTGTTGGAACTAGTCCTCGTGGTGTAGCCATAGACTCAAATAATAATGTCTGGGTTACAAATATTAATGATAAAAATGTCTCTATGCTAAATGCTTCCAATAGTTATTCAAGAACAAATTATGCTGTCGGAACTAGTCCTTATGGTGTAGCCATAGACTCAAATAATAATGTCTGGGTTGTAAATTATGCTGATCATAATGTTTCTATGCTAAACGCTTCTGATAGTTATTCAAAAACTGATTATGTTGTCGGAACTAGTCCTTATGGTGTAGCCATAGACTCAAACAATAATGTCTGGGTTGTAAATTATAATGATCATAATGTTTCTATGCTAAACGCTTCTGATAGTTATTCAAGAACTGATTATGCTGTTGGTAATTATCCTTATAGTGTAGCAATAGACTCAAACAATAATGTCTGGGTTACAAATGGTAATGATCATAATGTTTCTATGCTAAACGCTTCTGATAGTTATTCAAGAACAGATTATGCTGTTGGAACTAGTCCTTATGGTGTAGCAATAGACTCAAATAATAATGTCTGGGTTACAAATATGGATGATGATGATGTTTCTATGCTAAACGCTTCTGATAATTATTCAAGAACTGATTATGTTGTTGGTGATCGTCCTTTTTCTCCAGGGGATATGACTGGTTTTGCCTTGCAGTATTTTGTTTTAGGTTATTCTCTTCCTGGAGGGAGAACAACAACAAACTACACAATGACAATTCATAATGCAGACTCCTCAACATGGGCAAATTACACTGTCACTGGCTTAACAGAAGGAACAACTACTTATTATGTATGGTGTAATGATGCAAGTGGAAATGAAAATCAGACTGGGAATAGGACATTGTATGTTGATTTGACATACCCAACAATAAGCTTTGATACAGGAACATCTGCTAACTATACAAATGCTTCCAGAAATTGGATATTTAGCAATGTAACCTATACAGAAACAAACTTTGCAAATATAACATGGAATATAAATGGAACAAAGTATGTAAATACAACACAGATTTATATGCACAATGAAACTTTATTGAGTGATGGAAATTATTATTATAATGTAACTGTCTGTGATGTCTTTAATCAGTGCAATTCAACAGAAACAAGATTAATTATATTAGATACTTTAAGTCCTCAGATAGAGTTCAGCTCTGGAACAGAAGATAATTATACAAATGTTTCCAGAAACTGGATATTTAGTAATGTAACTTACACAGAAACTAAGTTTGCAAATATAACATGGAATATAAACGGGACAGAGCATGTTAATACAACACAAATTTATGAATATAATGCTACTAATTTAGGAGATGGGAACTATCACTATAATGTGACTGTTTGTGATAATGCTAATAATTGTAATTCTACTGAGACAAGATTGATTGTGTTGGATACAACTGCTCCAACAGTAACCTTGCTTTATCCATCAAATGCTTCAACCAATAATTCAGCAACAATTACATTTGGCTTTAATACAACAGAAAATGGTGCTTGTTCATTATATCTGAATATTTTAGGGGTATGGGGGATTAATACAACAAACAGTTCTGTAACACAGGCAGATAATAATTTTGTTGTAACATTAACTGATGGTTCTTGGTTGTGGAATATAGAGTGTAATGATTCTGATGGGAATTATGCTAATGCTTCAGCTAACTGGACATTGACTGTTGATGCTACAACACCACCACAAATAACAATTGTAAGCCCTACAGCACAGACTTACACAACTTCAAGCATTGACTTTAATGTTTCTGCTAATGAAGCACTAAGCTATTGCAAATTTACAATAGATAGCTGGGTAACAAATATGACAATGACCTCATTGAATACTACTTATTATTACAATACAAGCACTGTTTCTGATGGAAGCTATACATCTAAGTTCTGGTGCAATGATACAAACAATAATATAAATAATTCAGAACAGGTTAACTTTACAGTTGACACAACACCACCATCTATAAACTTCACATCACCAACCCCTGACAATGGCTCAACAATCAACACAAATTATACAACAATAAATGTAACTGTGAATGAGAATGTTTCTACCTGTACATTGAGTTGGGATACATTAGGGGATTGTAGGAGGAGAAAGTTAACATTTAGTAATGCGTGGTCAAGTGAAAGTCTTACTAACTTTCCCGTTTTAATTAAATTAAATTCATCAAGAATAGATTATGCCCTGACCAATTCAAATGATACAAGATTTTACGATTCAAACGGTATAACATTACTGCCAAAAGAAATAGAACTGTGGAACTCATCAGGAGATAGCTATGTCTGGGTCAAGATTCCTCAAATAGACAATTCAGATACAGACTATATCTATGTTTATTACAATTGCAGCGGTATAGTAAATGAAAATGCAACAGGGATTTGGGATGATAATTATGTAATGGTTCAGCACTTGCAAGAAGATGGAACAGGGACAAGATATGATTCTACGAAATATGGCAATAATGGAACTACAGATAATTATGATGGAGATGAAGCAACAGTAGGAAAGATAGATGGTGCTGATGATTTTGATGGCACTAATGATCAAATTGACTATGGAAACGATGTTAGCTTGCAAATCACAGGGGAACTCACAGTGGAGTTCTGGACAAACCCTGATGATATCACAGGATCATGGGATTTCTACATGGGCAAGACTGCTGCAGGAAATTGGGACAATGGGTGGGGATTTTGGAGCAATAATGATAATTCCATGCATTTCTATATAGATAACTATGATAATGATGTAACAGCTTCCCTTTCAGCTAGTAGTTGGCAACATTTTGTAGGTGTATACAATGGGACTCATATACTCATATACAATAATGGAGCTTTTGTACAAAGCCTCAGCGATGATACTGGGATACCTGACTCTGGAACCTCTTTGTTCATTGGTAGCTCTGGTTTAACAGACTACAACCTCAATGGTAAACTGGATGAATTCCGCATCTCAAACACATCAAGAAGTGCAGCGTGGATAAATGCATCTTATCTTTCTGGAAAAGATAGTTTTGTAAGTTTTGGAAGTGAAGAAAACTGTAGTAAGAGTACAACAAACTACTACACTATGGAGGTGCATAATGCAGATGCAAACACATGGGTTAATTATACTGTAACTGATTTGCAAGAAAATATAAATTATACATATTATGTAGGGTGTGATGATATTGTTGGAAACAGCAATACCACAGAAAATAGAACCTTGACAGTTGACACAACAGCTCCAACAGTAACTTTATTGTATCCAACAAATAGCTCTACTAATGATTCTGCTACAATTACATTCGGCTTTAATACAACTGAAAATGGTGCTTGTTCATTATATCTGAATACTTCAGGAACATTTGGAATCAACACAACAAATAATTCCATAACGCAGGCAGATAATAATTTTGTTGTAACTTTATCGCCAGATGCTCCTTGGCTTTGGAATGTTGAATGTAATGATGGTGCTGGAAATTATGCTAATGCAAGTGAGAACTGGACATTGACAATTAGTACAAACGCAGCACCTGTTAATAATGGAACAATACCTAACCAAACATGGGATGAGGATACTTCAAATTTAAATGCAATAAACCTCAGCAATTATTTTGATGATATTGATAATGATAATTTAAGTTATACAGTCACAGGTAATTCAACCATAATAGTAAGAATAGGAGATAATGCAATGGTTAATTTCTCGCAGCCAGCTAATTGGTATGGTACAGAACATATTGTATTTACAGCAAATGACAGCTCATTAACAGCAGACTCCAATAATATAACCCTGACAGTAAATGATGTTGCTGAACCTAGTGCAGCCCCTGATACAGGTGGTGGAGATGGAGGTGGCGGAAAACAAGGCGGAGTGAGTATACCTGAGTGGGAGTGCAAGCCTAAGTTTGAATGCAGTGAATGGACTAAATGCATGCCAAACAATACAATGAAAAGAACATGTGTACGCAAAGACAAATGTCCTGCTAAGTATGAAAAACCAAATGAAATTAGATATTGTATATATGCACCAGTTACTAGTGATGAAATAGAAAAATTAGCCCCCCCTAAGCAAATTAATATTATTAATTTGGATGTAAAGGAAAAGTACAAAGAATCATTGAAACAGCAGCAAACATGGTTGTTGATATACAAAGGA
This sequence comes from Nanobdellota archaeon, assembly GCA_023131705.1. Taxonomy (GTDB): domain Archaea; phylum Nanobdellota; class Nanobdellia; order Woesearchaeales; family B3-WOES; genus JAGLZG01. The sequence goes on along the minus strand of JAGLZG010000215.1, from coordinate 7,115 downwards.
AAAAATCATACAATAAAAGCAGTTGATATTAGTGATGAATATGCAAGATTTATTATTCAGTCAGAAATTATTGGAATAAAGATTAAGCTGTATGAAACAAAACATATAGATTTGAACAATGATGGAACAGATGATATAAGCATAACAGTTAATGATATAAAAGAAGACAGTGTAGATATAACAATAGAGTCTATTGAAAGAGAAAAACCAGCTCCTTTAAAGCCAATGCTTAACTGGATTTCTGTTGTTATTGCTTTATTATTAATCTTATCTATATTAAAAATTAAATTAAAGGATGTAAAGGAAAAAGACATAAAGCCAAAAATATATGGTTTTGAAAAGCTGTTGGCAAAAGCAAAATCACATATAGAAAATGTGGAAATAAAAAAAGCAGCTTATTATTACAAAAAACTATATAATGTTTATGATCATCTAAAATCAAGTCCTTTAATAACAATAGAAGGTAAAAAGATATTATATTCCAAACTTGAAAAATTAAGGCTTAGGTTAATAAAGTCAAGAGAAAAAAATCGTAAAAAAAGATTGCAGGAAAAAAGGACAGGAACAAATACTATGCATAGCAAATTAATAGCAATATTATTTATTATTGCCGTGATTACAATGTGCGGTATAGCATTTAACAATGATATAAACAAAGGCATATTCAAGCCAACAATAAAAGAACCAGTTATGATTAGTGAAAAGATTAGTGAAGAAGTCTTTGAACAACTCTCTCCAGAAGTAATATTAAACTGGCAGCCTGTTGTTATTGCTTTAATAATCATATTTTTTGTGTATCTTATTCAATCTAAGCCAAAATCTAATTTAAAATCAAGGTTATACCAATTTAATAGGTTGTTGGTAAACACGCATAAATTAATAAAAAAGGGAGGTGTTGAAAAAGCAACTTTATCCTGTATAAAATTAAATAAGCTTTATAACCGGCTTCTAAGGTATAATATAACAAAAAAAGGAAAAGCAATATTAACAAAAAAAATTAATAAAATTCAATCTGAGGTAAAAGCCCTTAAAAAACTGGCTAACCCGAAAAAACATGAAGTAAGGCACCATTATATAGCCATAATATTTATTGTGCTAACAATAGGAATCTGCTTTATAGCAGTTAACCAAAACATAAATCAGGGTCTAATTGTTAAAGATCAGATAACAGGCCTTGTTATTGAAATGCAGCCTGAAAAGTTTTCTCCGGAAATAATAATGAGATGGCAGCCAATAATAGCTGCCCTGATAATTATAATTATTGCAATTGCAAAAAAGGAAAAGAGAAAATAACAACAATTAAATATTAGTTTTTTCTTATCAGGATTATGAGGCACATAATAATATTTTCACTTATATTGTTAATAGTATTGCCTGTTGTATCTGCAGAAGAATATACGCTGCCATTGCTTGCAGTAAAAGATACAGAGACAGGATTCAAAGGTTCAACAGCTATTCTAAAACTGGAGATAAAAGAAGGCAGTGGAAGGGTTTTTCTTGATACATTTCCACTAACAAAACTTGATACGCAGATGTCTACTAGATTTGCAAAAGAAATAGCATGTGATTATATTGATTATGGCTGCAATAATTATGATTTTATCTATACAATAAAATCAGATTCTGTTATAGTGGGGGGGCCGTCTGCAGGAGCAGCAATATCTGCATTAACAATATCAGCCCTGGAGAACCTTGATATAAAAGAAAAAACAACAATCACAGGAACAATAAACTCTGGTGGATTAGTAGGGTCTGTAGGTGGTTTAAAAGAAAAGATAGATGCAGGTTATGAAATAGGATTAAAGAAAATATTGATACCAAAAGGAGAGAGATTTGTAAAAGAGGATGATGTTGAATTAATAAAACTAACAGCCAACATAACCCTCAAAATAAATAATAGCATAAATAAAAATAAATCACTGGATTTAATTGAATATGGGAAAGAAAAAGGCATTGAAATAATAGAAGTTTCCACTCTTGATGAAATTTTGTATCATCTTGCAGGAAAAGAGATAGAAAAGCTGGATCTTAATTTGGAAATAGATAACAGCTATAAAGAGACAATGAAAAACATCTCAATAATTTTATGTAATAGATCAGAAAAACTAAAAAATGAGTTGCTAAGCTCAAATCTAACAAACAAAAGCAGAAAAATATATAATGATTCAATAGATTATATAAAAAGGGCGAAGGCTTCTTTTGAAAACAAAGAATATTATTCATCTGCATCCTATTGTTTCAGTGCAAACACAAAGCTTTTCTATCTTACAATTAAAAATAAAAATTTAACCAACGAATCTATAGCAGAAAATGTAAGACTGGCAAAAAGTGGCATTAAAAAAATAAGCAATACAATAAACAAAAAAGAGCTTAAGACAATAACAGACTTAGAGACATATATGATTGTGAAAGAAAGGCTGATTGATGCTGAGAATAACCTAAAGGCCGTTCTTGAATCAGAAGATAAAGAAGAAAAAATATTTAATCTGGCTTATGCTATTGAGAGGCTTGGCTCTGCTGTATCTTGGTCTAATTTCTTTGGAACCGGAAAAAAAGAGTTCAACCTGAATAAAGAAAATTTAAAGAAATCCTGCATAAACAAGCTGGCAGAAGCAGAAGAAAGATATGAATATGTAAAACTGTACATAAAGACAGGCCCTGAAAAAACAGAGCAGGAAATAAAACTTGCTAAAACAGACCTGGAAAATGGGGATTATGAATTATGTCTTTTTAAGGCCTCAAAAGCAAAGGCAGAATCAGATATAATACTGAACACAATTGGCCTTGAGGAAGGGCAGTTAAATAACACTATTCACGAAAAGCTGAATATTGTCAAAGAAAACATAATAAAAGGGCAGCAAAAAGGAATATTTCCTATTATTGGGTATTCCTATTATGAATATACAAATTCGCTAAAAGAGCATGATATATACTCTGCCCTGTTATTTGCCGAATATAGCCTGGAACTCTCAAATCTTGACCTATACTTTAAAGAAGAAGCTAAACCCTTGCAACCCAAAATAAAGATTGAAAAAAGCACTATCATGAGCCTAATCCTTGTATTTGTATCCGGACTTCTAATAGGGATGGGTGCAGCGCATATAATGTTTAGAAAGAACAAAAAGAAGAAAAAATAATGAGTATAAAACCCAGGAGAACCTCCGAAGAGGCTGCCCCGGGAAAAAGAGGTGATTATAATCTTTCAATTATATTACTATAGAGTGGTATACCTTATATATAAACCTTTCGGTTTTATTTCATTTTAGAGTGGTAACAAACAATAAGATTTATAAAGTTTAAATTCATTTTTTTATAATATGGCAAACATAATTGGCTATCTTGGACCTAAAGGAACATTCAGTCAAGAAGCTGGAAAAAAGTATATAAAAGAAAAAGATTTAAAAGATGTTGATTTATTTGAAGCTAAAAAAATAGATGACATTTTTAAAGTACTTGATGAAGGAAATATTGATATTGGTATAGTGCCTGTTGAGAATATTATTGGGGGGCCTGTTTTTGAAACGCTCTTAAATTTATATAATTATGACAATATAAAGAGATTTGATTCTATACTTTTGCCAATAGAACACTGCGTTGGATGTTTGGAAATCTCAAATCCTGAAGATATAACTAAAGTAATTTCAAAAGATCAGGCTTTATCGCAATGCTCTGACTATCTTAAAGAAAAATTTCCAAATATAATGACTTCAGATTATATAGATGTTACAAGCACAGTCATTGGCATTGAAAAAATCGCCAAAGAAAGATTAAAAAATGCAATTGCAATAGCACCCGAGAATACATTATTAGAATATGGGTTTAAAGTAATTGATAAAAATGTTGGCAATGAAAAAAACAACAAAACCATATTTGCAGTTATAGGAAAAAATATAGCTGATATGACTGGTGATGATTTAACTAGTATCGCAATTTATCCTCAAGGTACAAAAAATGATTATGGGACACTTTATTCTATATTAAGGCCGTTTAAAATAAAAAAGATTAATCTAAATAGTTTACATTCTAAACCAAATGGGAAAGGGGAGTATATATTTTTTGTTGAGTGTAAAAGTCATTCTTCTGAAAAAAGGATTCAAAAAACAATAGAAAGTATAAAAGAATACATAAACAAAAAAGGTGGCGGCTTAATAAAAATATTAGGCAGTTATCCATACTGCGGATTTAATCCAAGAAAGAAAAAAAGAGTTTATGTGAAACCGAAAGAAATCAAAATTATTGCAAATTATGGCGGCACAGGAAAAATGGGGGGATGGAATAAAAATCTTTTTGAAGATTTTGGAATAGAAGTGTTAACAATAGGAAGAAAAACAGCAATGGGTTATGATGATGGAGCTAGAATTGCTGACATGAATTTATTAAATATTCCTTTTTTAGTTGAGAATGAATGTGTTTTTGAAAATATAGCAAAAGAGGTTATTGAGAATGCTAAAAAAGAAGCATTAATAGTGGATAATTGTTCTATAAAGACACAGCCTCTGGAAGTTATGTTAAAATACGCCAAAAAAAGACCTGATTTAGAGATTTTGGGAATGCACCAAAACTTCAATCAGGAAACAGACGTTTATGAAGACCAGAATGTTTTATTAGTAAAAACAAAATCTTGCGGAAAAAAGGCAGAAGAACTTGAAAAAATACTAAAAAGCTCTGGACTAAATGTTTACCTGACTACAATTGAAAGACATGATTTAGCAACTAGTTACCAACAGAATATTGAACATTTAACAAATGTAAGTAAAATAATTGCTGCAAAAAGGCTCGGAATTAGTGCTGAAGAGATTATGAACACAACAACAGCAATATCAAAGCCCAGCTTAGAACTAACAGCAAGAATGCTTTCACAGGACCCTGAACTATACCAACAAATACAGAATTTGAATATACATGGCAGTAAAGCAAGAGAAATAGTATTAGGGGTAATAAAAGAAATTGTAGATAACCCTCAAGGATTTAAAGAATATTTTATTGAGGCAAGAGATTTTCTTGGTAAAAAAATATTAAATGAATTAAAAGAAAAGGCAAAAGATGTTGTAGAGATTAGTTAATTATTTAAGTTGGTCACAATAATAATTCTTATTAGTTGCTCTGATCACAGCAAAAAATAGAGCCTGGAAGTGTGGCAAGATTGAACAAGAAATATATTATTAGCATTATTTTATTGGTTTTTATTTGCGGTTGCACTATTGAACAGCCCTTATCAGGCTATACTGTTAAAGAAGAAAAACTAATTACACTAAAAGAAATAACATCTGAACCCATTATTTATTTCTGCCCAAAAGACAATTGTGAATCTGTCCTGAACAATTACATAAATCTTTCAAAAGAAAGCATACATTGCGCTTTATATGATCTAAATCTTGATTCCACCCTTGATCTGTTCTCAGAAAAAAGCAAGGCCATAGATGTTAAGATAGTGATAGATGATAATAATAAATATGTTAATGTAAACGGAAGGGGCATTATAAAAGACAATAATGCGCAGTTAATGCACCAGAAATTCTGCATATTTGATAACAGCATAGTCTTGACAGGCTCTTTTAATCCCACTAGGAATGGCGCAAATAAAAACAATAACAACATAATAATCTATAACTCGCAGTTGCTCTCAAAAAACTATGAGGATGAGTTTGATGAGCTCTGGAATTATAATTTTGGAACTGGAATTAAAACAAAAAATACTGTTCTGAATATTAACAACAAAATAATAGAAAATTATTTCTGCCCTGAAGATAACTGCAAAGAACATGTTATAGAAACACTAAACAAAGCAGAAAAAAGCATTTACTTTATGACATTTTCATTTACAGACTATGATATTGCAGATACACTAATTGAAAAAAGAAAAGATGGAATAGAAATCAAAGGAATAATGGAAAAAAAGAGAATAACCATGAAATACAATCAGTATAAACATCTAAAAAACAACAACATAGATGTAATCCCTGACACCAACTCTGCAACAATGCACCACAAAGTTTTCATAATAGATGATGCCATTGTTATAACAGGCAGCTACAACCCGACTAAAAATGCAAATGAGAATAATGATGAGAATATTCTTATTATCCACGATAAAACAATTGCAAAAAAATATTTAGAAGAGTTTAATTCTTTATGGAATAAATAGCTACTTTAAAGTGGTTATTAATAGAAAGTTTTATAAAGGTCTAAAAATTGGTTGTTTACATGAAAACCCACGACATATTCGCAATAGGAAACGCATTGATGGACACTCTTATTAGGGTTGATGATAAAGAGTTATCATCTCTAAAGCTAAAAAAAGGCAATATGCATCTTATTAATGCAAAGCAGTATAAAAAAATACTAAAACAAATAAAAAACAAGACAACAATCAATGCAGGCGGCTCTTCTTCAAACACATGCGCAGCTATTGCTAATCTTGGTGGAAACGCCTTTTTCTGCGGAAGCCTTGGAAAAGATGAATTAGGTTATACCTACCAAACAAATATGTTTGATGAGGGAGTTTATTGCAATTTCACTAAAACAAACATCCCGACAGGCAATTGTATAACATTTATAACACCAGACTCAGAAAGAACATTTGCAACCTATCTTGGAAGCGCTCTAAAAATAAAAAAACAGGACATTCCAAAAAGTGAATTGCTAAAAAGCAAAATACTCCATATAGAAGGCTATATTCTGGAGGATAAAAACCTTAGAAAAACATCTCTATATGCTATGAATATAGCAAAAGAGAACAACATCATAATCTCAATAGACCTTAGTGATTCTTCACTAATAAAAAGAAATCTAAGCTTTTTTAAAAAAATAATAAAGGATTATGCAAACATAGTGTTTGTTAATGAAGAAGAAGCAAAAGCGCTTGCAAAACTTAAAGATGAATATAAAGCTTTAGACAAGATTTCAGAAGATGTTAAGCTGACAATAGTTAAACTGGGAAAAAAGGGCTCTATAATGAAGATAAGAGGAAAAACAATAAGAATAAATCCATTCACTCCTAAAAATCTTACAGATACAACAGGAGCAGGAGACATATATGCAGCTGCAATACTCTATGGGATTGCAAACAACATAAGCCTTGAAAAATCAGGAAAACTTGCTTCTTATGCCTCTGC
>JAGLZG010000214.1 GCA_023131705.1 Nanobdellota archaeon | reverse complement strand
GCAACTCACCTTTTCTTTAATATGTACGTATTGCTTCTATTTGGAAATTTGATAGAACAAAGGATTGGCTCTAAAAGATTTTTAATTTTATATTTTGTATCTGGAATAGTTGCAGCATTTACTTATTCGTTTTTTAAACCAGAATTTCCGGCGCTTGGAGCTAGTGGTGCGATAATGGGTATTATAGGGGTAACTATAATGTTATTGCCTCATCTTAAAGTTTTATTCCTTTTTTTTATTCCTATGTCGATGCGGACAGCAGGGATTATTATGGCATTAATTGATCTGTTTGGCTTGTTTCCGGGTGTGGCTGGAACCGCACATTTAGGAGGGATGGCTTGTGGATTAATTTTTGGGTATTACTTCAAAAAACAAAGAAAAACTTTCCACAAAAAATTCTCACGTAAAGTTCACCTGGAACAAAAAGATATTGATGAGTATCTAAGAAGTGGAAGAATATAAAATGACATCACTAATAGCCTGTCTGGGAACTGGAAAAGGAACATTGCAGCATGTTTCAAGATTAATTAAAGAGCAGGAATGGGATAAAATTTTTCTGATTGCAGATAAATCCGGAAAAGAAAACTTCGCAAACGAGAAAAATGCAGAATTTATTTTGATTGATTCCAGCAGGTTTTTGCCAGAATTAACTGAAGATATAAAGAAGCAATTAGAGAACAAGATTGCAGACACAGAAGTTGCTTTAAACTTTATTTCAGGAACAGGCAAAGAGCACATGGCTATATTATCCGCTGTTCTTAAACTTGGCCTTGGAATAAGGCTTGTTGCATTGACAACAAATGGCGTAAAAGAAATATAATCACCCTTTAAATTTCTTAGGAACATATGCTATTATTGTTGCAACTATTGTTAAGCCAATAACCCACGCCAAAAGACTTCTCAAAAGCTCTTCCCCACCGTACATTTTATACATCATAAATGCAGCCAAAGAGCCAATAATAACCGGAATAGGAACAAACTTTCTTATAATCCTATAATGCTCTTTTAACTCTCTCTTTTTTCTAAACTCCTGTATTCTGTCCTGGTTAGCAAGAGCATATCCTACAATATCCTTCCATTTTCTTTTATCATCACTCATGTTTTATAATACCATAAAGATTAAACAGCATCTTATCAACAGCCTTAAGCAAATCATTGCCCTTCCCCTGAACTATGATGCAGTTATCATCAAGCAGAACTTTTGTTTTATCATCCTCTCTGACATATATGACTGCTTCATCAGTATTTTCGCATGTTATTATTGGCCTGGTAGAACATGCATATGTCTCATTTCTATAGCATGCTGGTGTTAATTGAACATTCATGACTCTCACTAAGCTTAATCCAAGCTCAGATGAAGCAAGTGCTATAAGACTGATATTTTCTTCCAAAGGATCAAATGTTATATAAAACTTTGATGTATTTAAGTTTGGGTCTAAACCGCCAATAACAGGAACATCCTCCACATCCCTTGGTCCATAATGAAAATGAGTATTGAAAATTGTTTCATCTCTTTTCCATCTTGTATGCCATAACCCCTCAAAATAAACAAAAACATGTCCATTATACATATAATTAAACTCAGTTTCCTTGCCTTGAAGCGTATCATATATTATTTCATCCATTGTCTTCTCAACTTCCCTGTTGAAAAAACCAATAGCAAAAAAAGCTATTATAAAAACAAGGATAATTGAGCCAAAAACTATAAAAGCGAATAGATAACTTTTTTTGTTTTCTTGTTCTTTAGTTTCTTTTTTTTCTTCCATTTTTATTCTATGATTCCAAATACACTATAAAGTATTCTGTCTTTTACAGCAATAAAATCAATCTCAGACTTTGCTCTGACAATAATGCAATTCCCATCTTCATAAACCCCTGTTTTATTATACTTCTCAAATAAAATAACAGGGATAAAGTCTGTAGCGTCTTCGCATGTTATAACAGGCATATCATATGTATTATTTGCAGTAAAGCCTTTTCTCACATAAATATTAATATTTGACAAAATCATGCTAAGTTTAAGATGCGCAAGAGAGATTCCTTCTTTAAAGCTGTTGTTAAAATCAGAAGTAATATCTACCTCTCTTGAATTTTTTATCCTGTCTATGATTCTGCTGCTTATATTGATATTCTCAACCTCAGTTGGAAAATAGTCAAAGCTAATTTCTATATCATTAATATCTGTAACCCAATAGTTATTTTTTCTTGTAAATTTAAAACCATTATATTCTGTACTCTCAGAAGAACCCCTTCCAATCATATAACCAGCAACACTAAAAACCATAATAGCAACTATGAATAAACTCATAAAAAGCCTTTTTCTTTTTTCTCTTTTTTCATCATGCCTTCTCATAAATGAAAAAGATTAATTTAATCTTTATAAATCTTTTCTATAAGCTGATGATAGTGGGATAATAAATTTTTCAGTTCGTGAGTACTGGAGAACCAAGGCTTGACAACCGATTTAACGTTTGATATATGCTTAATTATAGAATTGATAATAAAAAATGGCAGAAAAATCGAAAGTTTTAAATAATACTTAGTATATACTTAGTAATACTATGGAAACTATAAGTTTAAAGATGGAAGAAGGATTGCTGCATGACGTTGATAGTTCTATCAAGAGTCATAGATATAGTACTAGGACTGAATTTATTAGAGACGCTATAAGGACTAGATTGAATGAACTTGAAAAAGAAGAAGCAATTAAAAAATTAGCTGAACTGAAAGGAAGCTTAAAAGCAAAGAAAAGTGATGAGGAAGCTGGAGATATTGTAATAAGAAAAATTGCTAAAAAGCTAAATGTAAGTTTAGATTAAATCTTCTGGCTTTTTTATGGTTACTTTTTCTGACAATTCGTAGAAATGTTTATCTCTAGTTACCATAATAGCATCATTATCTCTTGCTAAGATTGCGTGTAAAGTATCTTTAACAGGAATCTTTAGTTTCTTTGCTATTTGAATTGCTTCTTTTAATTGTTCTGAAGAAGATTCTATTTTGACTAAGTTCTCTTTAGGAACAATAGATATTACCTTTTTGATATCTTCTTCAGAAAATCCTTCATACAATTCTTCTTCCACTAAATCTGAGTAAATTACTAGATTATTTTCTTGTATTATGAGTTTGATTAATGAGAAAGCCCAATCACCTAATGGTCTGAATTTGTCAGACCGGTTTTCGAAGTAATCTCTCCAGATACAAGAATCTAAATAATATTTTTCTGCCATTTTAATCAATAAGTAATTGATTTACTTATATAATTTGTTAATATAACCAATGATTAAGCAGTTAAGGTATCCAAGCCTTATTGAATATAATTCATGTTAGTTTCAATAATTTTTAGGGGCTTATAAAAAATAGAAGGGGGCTTTGGCTTAACTTAAAGAATATTATAATTTATTTACCTATTTCACCCATTTAAAAACAGGTCTCTTTTTCTTCAACAAAATAATGCATAAATCTCCTCTGCCTGCACCATACATTGTTAAATCTTTCATTCTTTCAAGACTTTTACAGTCTTTGTATATCTCTTCTAGCTTATTTCTCTCTTTTTTATTCATCCATATAGATGTATAGGGAACTTATATATAAAGTTTACTATAATTCTATAGTGATGTTAAGAAGCAGTGATGAAATTAGGATTGGCATATTAAGATTATTAAGAGAAAAAAATATTGATTCTTATAACAAATTAGCTGGACTAATAAAAACTGGTTACCCGACAATAAAAGATAATTGTGAGGCATTAGAGAGATTTAAATTCATTACTATAGAAAAAATCCCCAAAGAAAAAAGCCCATCTAAAAAAGAATCATTCAGACTGTCAATAACAGATGAAGGTATAAGATTTCTTGAAAAAATAAAAGGGTAAACATAATATAACGCCAAAGCCCCTTGCTTCTTTAACTTAAAGTACCGCTGACGCTCTGTAACGCCCCTAAAAATTACTCTGCGGTCGCAGGTTTTCGGAACTTCATAACCGAAAACGAAACTAACAAGGATTAAAAGGAAAAATCGGTCGCTTACGCTAATTTTCCAAGAAAATTCCCGATTTTTCCCAAATTCTACCATTTTCCAGCTCTGAAAATTTGTGGTTTGCCTCAAATTTACGAGGGAAAACACCCTAACCTTAGTTGTAAACTACACCCTAAGAACTTCTTTTAATCCTGATGTTATCAATTATTCTCTATATAAAATCAAAAAGTATATATACAAGTAAATATACCAATATTTTAAATTAATGAGTTAAAGTATATATATTTTTAAATATACCTTAAATTTAACATAATAGAAAATGGGAAACAAATCCATATTGCAGTATCCAAACAAGAAGCAGTTTATAATAACCCTGCCTAAAGGATTGGTTCTTGCAAAAGAATGGAAACAAGGAGATACTCTGGAGTTTTCAATAGATACAAAAGGAAATATAATCATAAAGAAATCAAAATGAGGGAAGTAATAATAAAACTGGAAAATGTATGGAAAATCTATGAAATGGGTAATGTAAAGGTAAATGCATTGCAGGGTATAAGTTTACAGATAAAAAAAGGTGATTTTGTTGCAGTGCAAGGGAAATCTGGAAGCGGAAAAAGTACAGTATTAAACATGGTTGGATGTCTTGATGTTCCAACAAAAGGAAGAATCTTCCTGGACAAAAAAGATATATCCCACCTGAGTGAATCAGAACTGGCCCAGATAAGAGGTAAAAAGATTGGCTTTATTTTCCAGCAGTTTAACCTGTTGCCAACACTAACTGCCTTAGAAAATGTAATGCTTCCTATGATATTCCAGGATATAAACAGGGAAAAAAGAATAGAGAAAGCAACTAAAATCCTAAAGATGATGGAACTTGGAGACAGGTTAACTCATAGGCCATCCGAGCTTTCAGGTGGCCAGCAGCAAAGAGTCGCAATAGCAAGGTCATTATCCAATGATCCTGATGTTATTCTGGCAGATGAACCTACAGGAAACCTTGACTCTACAACAGGTAAAAATGTTATTCATTTTTTAGAGGAATTAAATAAACAGGGAAAAACAATAGTAATGGTAACTCATGATGCTGATATAGCAAAATATGCCCATAGAATAGAATTTTTATGGGATGGAAAGATTATAAAAACTAAAAAAGGTGCTGAGAAATTAAAAATTTCTGGCATCTCTAGAAAAGGAGATGGTAAAAAATGAAAATAAAAAATATCGGAATATATGTTTTATTAACAGTTTTAATGTGCAGTATGGCTTATGCTGTAATTGTTCCAAGAGGTGAGTCCATAGAAGTGAGGGATAGCTCAAGATGGAATATAAGTGATAAAGATTATCAGCTGGTAAACCAAAATCCGGATCCTGCAGAGCCGGGAGGCTATGTTGAAATAAGATTTAAAGTGGAAAATGTCGGTGCAGATTATGCAAAAGATGTTGTATTTGAATTATTGCCTGAATATCCTTTCAGCCTTGACAGGGGAATGTCTGCAACAAGAAGAATAGGAGATATGTATATGTACCAGGTTGGAAAAGAAGCATTTATTTTATACTACAAGCTAAGAGTTGATAAAAATGCTGTAGAAGGAAACAATCCTATAAAGTTAAAGTATTCTCTTGATGATGGAGCTATATGGAGGAGAGTTGGACCATTTGATGTAAGAATCCAGACCCATGATGCAATACTGGCAGTTAATTCAGTAGTATCAGAGCCAAAAGAAATGCCCCAGGGAGCAGTTTCACTGCTTACAATAAATATAGAAAACATGGCAGATTCTCTGCTTAAAGACATAAAAACAACATTAGAAATATTAACTAAAACAACAACTACAACAGGAGTTACAACAGAAGAGCTTCCATTCTCGCCAGTTGATTCAACAAACGAAATAATCATTAAGAATCTTGATTCGCATGAATCTAAAAATATAACATTCAGGTTAATGGTTGATGCAGATGCAGAGTCAAAGAATTACAAAGTGCCGTTAAAAATAGAATATTCTGATGAACTGGGAAAAAACTATACAAAAAA
>JAGLZG010000213.1 GCA_023131705.1 Nanobdellota archaeon | reverse complement strand
TTTCAACAGGAGCTGATTTAACATCAGGTTCTTTGAATTCATTGAGGATATCTTCTGAAAGTTTCTTTTTTACTCCATACTTAACAACTTTCTTTTCTCCAGGGGCTATTTTTGGAAACTTCCACACAGCAACAAGCCCTTCTTCTATTAAAGGAGTGTTATCTAAAAATGACACATCTCCAAGTTCTGTTGTGATTCCAGGAGGTATTTTTTCCTTAAATACCACATTCTCCAATGAAACATTCTCCTTGTTCTCTATATACAGATTAATTAAACTTATATGTTCAATTATGCTATTGCCATACGCATCTGTTGTATTAACCTCATATAATTCCAACTCTCTTCTGAAACTGAATGATGCTTCATGGCTTTTACACATAATTTCTGTGTTTTCTTTTGTAAACTTGTCAAAAAGTGTTTTTACGAGATTTCGTTCTGCACTGATTGGAACAGCTAAAAATAAAGATATTAACATGCAAAAAAGCATAATTCTTATCCCTTTATAAATTATTTTTCTCATTTAAAATACTTCCTCAACACTATTCCCCACACAGCAAGCCACGCAACAAATTCAATCAATAAAATGTTCATCATAATGCAAAAGTCAAACGGGTAAAAAGCGAATGCCAAAGGCGCTATTATGATAATTAAAGCAAGTATCATCTGCTTTTTACTGATTTTTTCTTTTTTATATCCAGAGAAAATGAATAATGCAATATAAACTGTTAAGGACAACAATACAACAAATGAAGCTCCATAAGGCACCTTGAATATGGGTATGAATAAGACATTGCATTTATTTTCCTTATTAAGCAGATTATCCTTATTAAACTTTGAATAACCAGAATCAAATGCGGCAAATCCTGTTATTTGCGTTATCTTTGCCCCTATATTTAGATCAATTATCTTGGGTTTTTCTTCTAACAAATCAGTATATTTGTCTGCAGAATCACTTTTTAAAGAATAGCTGACTGATTTTTCCTCATTTGAGTTAATAATGTTTATTTTGAATACTGCCTCGTCAGATTCAAACTGATCAGGAAGTT
>JAGLZG010000212.1 GCA_023131705.1 Nanobdellota archaeon | reverse complement strand
AAAGCTGAATCAGAAGTTCCTGTTAGTGTTTTTGTTTCTATTGCAGTTAATGTTCCATTTGCATTATTGTAAAGGGTTATATTTGCTAAAGCTGTATTATCTGTTGCTGAGCAATTAAATATAACATTTGAATTAATGTCTATTGAGTTATTGCTGTTTGTTGGAATGTTTAGTGTTACTGTTGGAGGTGCTGTATCTTCTTCAAACCCAATTATAACAGAGCTTGTGTTAAGCTGAGGAGTAATACTTGTATTATCTGTCTCCAGTTTTGCTTTGTATTGTATATACTGCGAACCTGTTAATGAACTTATATCGCAGAATGTTGAATTATCACAGGTTATATCCCATGAATCCCCTGAGCATGCAGGGTCATTACAGTCTCTTAGTGAGATGTTTATGTTTGTGTTAATATCATTGCCTATTAAATTGTCTATATAGAAAGTGTTATTTGCATCTGCATTTGTAATTGTTATTATAATCTGGTCAATAACATCTTTATTAGCATTGCTAACTCCAGATATATCCCATCTCTCTGTCTGCCACGTATTTGCAGTTGCTATATTTATAGTATGCTCTGTTGTAGTTCCGCCTGAATCGTGAATGCTTATCTTGAAATTACTTCCTGTTCTGTTAGCTCTTACATCTAATTTTATGCTGCCTTTTCCTGACAGGTTTATTGTCGGGCTTACTGTCTTAGTTAGTATGTCATTGAGACTATCTGTTTGCTTTGCTATTACTTTTAGAGAATAAGAACCTTGTTGTTTTATTGTGGGTTCAGAATAGGATTGGAGATTAGAGACAAAATCACCACCACCAGTAATCGGCTGTAAAAATGGATATGTTATACTTTCTGTAATGTCCCAAACATCATCAAAATCCCAATTCGTAAATGTTGCCTGTTGTTTCATTTGTGCTGTTGTTTTTCCTGTGCCTCCTGCACTTGAGCCTTGTCCTGATGTTTGGGTGTCCCAGAAGCAGTCAGTTATTGTGCCACCTGGTGTTTTAGAGCCAACTAATCCACCTACACTGCTACTACCACTTACTGCCCCCATGGAATAGCATTTTTCTAGCTTTCTCGATGAGTATTGTGTAAGCCAGCCAACTAATCCACCTACACTGCTACTACCACTTACTGCACATTTAGAATAACAGTTAGCCACACCATAATCACATCGACCAAATAATCCACCTACATAACCATCGCCACTCACAGCACCTGTGGCATAACACTTAGTTGTTATACTTTTAATATGATATCCAACTAATCCACCTACATAATCATTGCCCGTTATATCAACATTTATTAACCCGAGATTTTTAATTTCTGCACCATTAATATATCCAAATAAACCTCCAAAAGAAGTGGATGGTCTATTTATGTATAAGCCTGTTATTGTATGTCCATTGCCGTCAAAAATGCCTGTAAAAGTGCCAATAGGGTCAAATCCAGCACCACCATTATATAAAGCGCCACTTGCGTTTTGTGTGTCATAAGTGCAATTAATATCATTAGCAAGATAATAATTTCCAGAAAGGTCATTTTGCATTGCCTGTAATCCTACACAATTTGTTATTGCAGTGTAACCAGAGGCATCACTACTCACATACGCAGTTTGAGCCGAGGCATTTGAAGAATATTCCATATAGTCAATCTCTGAATAAGATATAGAAGGCAAATATTCATCCCAGCTAATGTTTTTCCAGTCTGCTATAAAGCTTGTATTAAATATCTTGGAAGTATAATAACCAGTTGTATTTGGATATTGCCCAGAGCCATTTGCAGCCAAGCCAATATAATTAACAGATGT
>JAGLZG010000211.1 GCA_023131705.1 Nanobdellota archaeon | reverse complement strand
ACAACAATGAGAATTTTAGCTATCTTTGCCTGAGAGGCTTCTTTTAGCTTGTCCAGCTGGAACTTTAACCATCGTTCTTTTATTATGGTTATTACTGTGTTTTCTTCAATATTGAATGTATGATATGAGCCTTTTGGTATGTCTTCCGGCGCTTCTGTTATTTTTCCAGAAACCCTTAGAATGTTAGATGTTTTGCTGAACTCTATTTTTTCTGTTTTAATTTTTAGAAAAACCGGCTTTTTTATTATCCTTACGTTTCTCTGGTCAGATGTCCCTATCTTTATTTTCCTGATGGTCTTTCCTTTAATCAAATCTCCTTTATCTATAATGTGGCTTAGATACCACAAATCATCCAGGTTTTCTGATTTGAGCCTTATTTCTCCTTTTTTCAGGTTTTGATGAATTATTTTCATTGCACTTAAAAAATAGAAATCTTTATATATAAAGTTATTTATTTCATAGGTTAGTGATAACCATGGCTAAAAAAAGAGGGCAAGTTGCAAGTGGAGGAGGTGCTGCTGGCCTTGTTGCTATTATTGCCGGTTTAATCATACTCTATATTCTTTTTTTGCCTCCAGCAGAAAGAGAGGAATTACTTGGAGAGGATGGAGATAATGGGGGAGATAATAATGGGGAGGAAGATATTAATATACTTCTATCTGAAACCCCGGGAAGGCTTGATTACCTAAAAGGAGATGTATTTGAGATAGATATCCCTTCTTTTAATATATATAAAACAACCAGCGCAAAAGAGATTGAAAACTATAATCCCTTTATTGTAAGGGATGGGTGGTTTGACAAGAAAACAAAGGAATTGACATTTGTCATAGATGATCTGGATAATGTTGATGATGTTTTATTTTCTTTTTTAGCGAAAATACGCAAGGGGGTTTTGAAGATAGACTTAAATGAAAACCTCATATTTGAATCTTCTGTTAATACACTAAATGTTGAGCCCATCAGATTGAAAAATATGTATTTAAAAGAGGGTGAAAATACCCTTAAGCTTAGTGTAAGCGGTGTAGGGGCATTGTTCTGGAGAACAAATGAGTATAGCCTTGAGAATGCCAAAGTTGTTGGAGATATAACTGATATAAGCAGGCAGAAAACAAGAAATGTGTTTATATTAGAGGCATGGAAATATAAGAATCTGGAAAAGGCAACATTAAAGTTTAATCCTAACTGCGTGCAGGACAAGGTTGGTATTTTGGATGTCCTGATCAATGACAGAAATGTATTTTCAGGAGTTCCTGACTGCGGGATGCTAAATAAATATCCTATTCCAATCAGCGCATTAGATGCCGGAACAAATGATGTTGTTTTCAAGACAAATAAAGGCGTTTATCTGATAGACCAAATAAAGATTAAGATAGAGTTGGAGGAATTAACACAGCCTGTTTATTATTTTGAATTAAGTGAAAAAGAGATGAAAAATGTTACAGACGAAAAAGCAGATGTTAATTTAACATTATATTTTGTTGATGATGAGGAAAACAAAGAGCTTGACTTGAATGTTAACGGGCATATGATAAGGGTTGACCAGGAAGAGGCAGAATACTCTAAAAAGATAAACAGCTGGGTAGAGGAAGGGAATAATTACATTAAACTAAAGCCTTTAAAGACAATTGATATTGTCAAACTTGAAGTAAAACTGATTGAAAGAGATGATGAAGATTAGTTTTTGTTTTGTTTTATAGCTTTAAAATGATTTTAGAAAGATTGTTCTTGGATGGGGTGTTACCTGATGGTTGATGAAGAAGTAAAGAAAATTTATGATGAATTAAGGGCAGCAAATCCAAATATCCCTGCTCAAGAAGCTTTTGAAAGAGCAAAAAAATTAAGTAAAACTGCTAATAAACTTGAAGGAAATAAAAAAGAAAGAATAAAACAAGGGTGGAATTCTATTAAAAGCGGTATAAAAAAACCAGTTGTTGTTGGGGCAGGATTAATAGGTGCGGGAGCTATGGCTGCAAGAGACAAGTTAAGAAGAACAAGAAATGTTGGTGGTTATGGTGGAGGAAGTATTGGCTCTAATCCTGAAGGCTTACTTATATTATTAGCTATTGGCATTCATTTGGCTAAATGGTTGTGGTTTGATTTTAATGTAAAACTTACATGGGGTATAGATGTAGCTTTTGCTTTATTTTTTTTATTTTTATTTTGTAAAGATAGGGATAATGAAACTATAAGGGAAGTTCTTATTGTTTTATTTTTATCAATAATTATACCTCTGATTGGAGGGGTTATAGGTTATAATCCACAAAGCGCCATATCAAGAATTGCTCATTTTACTGTTTTTAACCAGCTTTTACTTCCGTGGTGGTTTTATTATTTTGTTTTAGTTAAAAATAGTGGAAGTACAAAAGCATTAAGGATTACAAAGAATGCTGTAATAATATTTTGGATAATCTTTGCTTTGTATACACTGCCTGCCCAAACTTATTTAGCAGATATTGAATCACAGGCTTTAACACTAGAACAATATGAAGCTTCAAAGAATGTCGTTCGTACTGTTTTAATAGATTTTCCCAAGAGTGTATGGCATAAT
>JAGLZG010000210.1 GCA_023131705.1 Nanobdellota archaeon | reverse complement strand
CTTTACATTTAGTTTTGCTGTTCCAGAGCATTTAATAACAGACGGGCTTAATTCATATTTCTTTATTATTATATTGTGCCTCTTTTTTTCCAGCTCTAGCTTGAGATTCCACTCAACTGTATAGTCTGTAGATGTGTCTGCATTTTCTCCATCTATTTTTATACTGACATTGTATGTTCCCTCTTCCACACGTTCCGGTATTGTGATTGTAATTTTTTTTGTTGATTTTTTCTCTGCATCAAGATCAAAATCTTCTGTTTCTCCTTTTAGATCATCATTATCATCAATACCTTCAATAGTTATCTTAACAGTTATATCCTTTATATCAGAATCATCATCATCGCTGTCAAACAAATTCTTAGTCTCTATTTCAAAAATAACCTCATCATTTGGCTCTGCTTCTTTATCTATCTTATCTCCATCCTCTACACCTGAATCTGTTTCTCCGCCAACCTTAACAGATAAATCATATATACTTAATCTTTGTTTAATATCAAATAAGACAGGAACAATTGTGTTGTATTGATCACTTCTTATATAAAGATCGGCTGTATTGTTTCCAGTGTCTTCATCACCAGGAATAGTAATATTAAACTGTATTGATGCATTGGCTCCAACACCAAGGTTAAAGACTGACTGGTTAAAACTGGCATTATATCTTGATGCAATGCTTGTTGAAAAATTAATGTTAGTTAGATTAATATCTCCATTATTTGTTATATTGAATGTCTGTGTTGTTTCAGTTCCCCACTCAAGTGTTCCAAAATTTACAGAAACAGGAGTTATTGACATATTGGCATCTGCAAAAACAGCGCTTGCGGCCAAAGAAAAACAAATTAAAATAATGATTAATAATTTCTTCATAGTATCTCCTTATTATTATAGATTGTAATAAGCTACTAATATATAAAGATTTCTATGTTGTAACTACTTGAAGATTAATATTAAGTTCCCCACTTATCAAGCGCTTTTTGCAGTTCTACATGAGAATTCGCATATTTTTTAAGATTTACGTGCTTTAATGCAGCGTCAATAGCCTGCCTTGCTGCTGCTGCGCCTTTCATTGTCCCCATATCATGGCCATGAATCCCTCCCCCCATCTGTATGATTATGTTTTTTCCCATTATCTTAATTAGTTCAGGCACTAAACCTGGGTGCAACCCTCCGGAACAAACAGGGAAAACAGGTTTGATATTATGCCATCTTTGCTCTAAAACATGTTGTTTCTTGTTTGGCTGGATAATCATATCTTCTATCTCTCCTTCTATCTCCCTAACCTCTGCAGCGCTTCCCTCCATCTTTCCAACAGCTGTCCCTATATGCAGCTGATCAACTCCAATTAACCTCGCTATCTTTGCAACTGTTAGCATGGAAATTCCATGCTTTTTGTTTCTTGTTAAAGCCGCATGCCCTGCCCTGTGGGCATGAATAACCAAGCCTAAATCTAAATCCCTTATTGTCTGAACAGCGCTCCAGCCAGTTGTCAGTATATCAATCATAATATATTCTCCGCCTAAATCTTTTATATATTCAGCCCTTTCAATCATTTTCTCTGTCTCTGCTGTTATATTTGGCATGTATATCTTTTTTTCTCCTGTTAAATTCTCTGCTTTGTCCCTTGCTTCAAGGGTTTCAACAACCCTGTCCTTAAACCTGTTAAAGATTTGATCTGTTAAATTCTCATCATCCTTGACAATGTCACATCCCCCTATCCATGCTTCCCTGGCTACTCCTGCATGCTCTTTTGCATTTAAGCCAACCTTTGGCTTTATTATTGTTCCAAGCAACGGCCTGTTTTTGATCTTTAACATTTTTCTTATACCTTTGATGCCAAAAGCAGGACCTTTAAATGAACCGACTATTTTCTTAGGGAAACTTATATCCTCTAACCTTAGATTATTGATAACATTCATCCCAAATATGTTTCCTGCAATACTGCTTAGTATCTGTGGCATATTGCCCGGTTCAAATAATTCACAAGGATATGCTATCTTTATTATATTTCCATTAATAGAAAAAACATTTGGCTTTAGTTTTTTTGCTATGTCCATGTTCATGGTAACTATGTCTGTCCATGTGCCAATAGAACTCTCTGCTGCAATATGCTCAGCAGCCTCACTTACAGTCATATTATCAGGCTCAACATAGTATTCCACTATAATATCATTCATAGAAGGTTGGTATCTCAGATTAATATAATCAAGCATAATGCACCTCTTTTTATCATATATAGAATTAGGTCATTAATAAAGGTTTTTATTTATTAGCACTAAACAACTTTGTCAAATCAGTCATATCTTTTTCTGATTCTGTTAATTGTGGTTTCTGCTCTGCTTCTTCAGAAGTTTTTGAAACGTTAGTTTCAACATCTTTCTCATCTGTTAGCTCTTCCTGCTTTTCTTCTTTTTCTTCTTCTTCCACATCCCCTTCTTCCTCTTCACTTGTTTCTTCAGATTGCTCTTTTTTAGAATCTTCACCTTGATTTTCAATTTCATCATTTGTCATTACTTTTTCTGCAGCATTTTCCAGCTTTGCTGCATCTTTTTCCTGTTCTAATACCTTTGCATCATTTGTCATAACCTCTCCTTCTGCTTCACCCCCTGATTCTTCACCTGCTTCTGCTATTTCACTAATTTTCATATCAGAATCAGTAATATCAAAACCAGGTTTGTCAAATTTAGAAAGATCCTGTTGTTTGTTTTGTTTAATAGATGTTTTTTCTTCAGGGCTGGATTCATCAACATACACATTTAACTTCTTTTTGCCTTCTATTTCTTTATCAACTTCTTTTATGATTTCACTAACCTTTTCTTTTTGTTCCTGCTTTGATTCACTAACAGCTATCTCTTTTCCCTTGTTTTTTCCCAATAACATATCCTTTGCTTTATCCAATGCGTCCATACCGCTTGTCGCTAATCCGGCCTTTTTCAAAGATTCTGCAAGTTTTTCAATCTCTTCTGATTCGCCCATTTGGTTCACCTATACTATCCTAATAATTTATTATTTATATTCTTTTCTGGTTTATAAACTATATTATAAAACAGTTAATCTGTTGTTGTTATAAATTTATCCCCGCTTTTATGAAAAACCCTTTTTGCATCATGTTTTAACCCATCTTTTACAACCCTGCCAATAAAAATGGTATGATCTCCTGAGTCTATCTCAGATATAACCTCGCACTCTAAAAAAGCAATTGCTTCCTTTACTTTGCAGCAATCTATCTTCTCTGCTTCTTCTTTTATTAAACCGCTTTCCTTAAACTTATCCTCAAACTCTCCGGAATGCCTTCCGCAGTACAAAACCTCATTATAGAGATGAAAAGGCATAAAATTAACAACAAAAACCCCGCTGCTTCTTATCATCTTATGACTAAACCTCGTCTTTCCAACAGAAATTGCATATAATTGAGGACTAAAACTTGCAGGCATATGCCAGTCCAATGTAATTATATCATCCTTTATATTGCTGTCAATAACTGCTCTTGAAGTTACTAAAACAGACTGCCTTGGGCTTGTTATTTCGCTCATTTTAAATAAAATAAATCAAATCCTTATCTTCTTCTATAACCTTTTTGACTTTAAATATTTTTCTAATCAGTATATCAATAAAATCCCTTTTATTAGATTTCTTTAAAAAACTTAAAACAAACCTTTGCTTTCCAACCCTTTTTATTTCATTTAAACCTTTCTCAATGTCTTTGAAGTTCTGTATTGCAGTAACACTTATAACAATATCAAAAAAACCATCTGGATAAGGTATATTTTCAGCAGGAGCTAACATATATTCAATATTATCCTTTTGCCTTGCTTTCTCGAGGAGTTTAGGCGCAGGATCAATGCCATACTTTATGCAGTCAAAAGGCTCTGTTGTCAGACCAGTGCCGCAACCTACATCCAATAATCTGTCCTTTTTATCCACTTTTAAATTCTTTTTAATAATCTTTATTTTTTTAAGCTGTTCCTCTTTATGCAGCTCCTCATACCCTTCAGATATATCATCATAGTATCCCATAAGAACAACCATTAACTCCAGATTTAAAAACCTTTTTATAATAATACTTTATTACTGCTTTATATGGAAGACAAGGTAAAAAAATTACTAAAAAACATAACAGGAAAAACACACATAATCTTTGTGAACAAGGGCAATACAGCAATCAAGGAGATAATAAGACTCGCTAAAAACCTGGGAAAAACAAAAGTTTTGATGCAGGATCAGGGCGGCTGGATAACATATAAACAATTTGCCTCAAAATCAGGAATGATAGCTATTGAGCTTAAAACAGATTATGGCATTATTAATCCTGAAGATCTGGAAAAGAAAGCAGACCAAAATTCAGTTTTACTGGTCAATTCATTAGTAGGTTATTATGCAGAAGAAAATATGAATAATATAATGAAAATATGCAAAAAAAATAACTGTTTGGTTATAAATGATATTTCCGGTTCTATTGGAGCAAAAAACTGCACATATGGAGATATTGTGTTTGCCAGCTTTGGTCAGTGGAAGCCAATCAACCTTGGTTTTGGGGGTTTTATTGGTTTTGGAGAGCATCTTCCACTAAATATTGAGATGATTCCCGGAACAAAAAAACTTCTGAGAAGGTTTATAAGCACACCAGAATATTTTAAAGAGTTTATTGAATTTGAATTTAAGGAAAATGACTTAAAAAAATTATATGAAAAAATAAATAACTTAAATAAAAGGGTTAAATTTTTGAAAAACAGGCACTGGAAAATAAAAAAAGACCTAAAAAATTCTGATATAATTCATAGAAAAAAGTCTGGGATAAATGTAATTGTAAAATATAATAATGAGGAAGAAAAAAACAAAATACTTAAATACTGTACTGATAACCATTTAGAATATACTGAGTGTCCGAGATACATAAGGGTAAATACATCTGCTATAAGTATTGAGGTGAAAAGATTATGAAAAAGCTGTTATTTATTGTTTTGATAATCCTCATCATAGGCGGGTATATGATAAAAACAACACATGATTTTAACCTCAGCGAAAAAGAAGGTAAAGAAGGGTTTGCAAAGGAATACTTTAAATGGATATTCCAGATTGGAAAAAGCACAAAAAATGTTGTAACATATGCTGTTCATCAGGACTGGAATCTTGTTAATGAAACAAACAAAACAATTATAGAAATTGATTAAAAAGGGGGTGTAAAAATGGAATATATAAATTGGATGAATAAAAATATAAAGAAGATGGAATGCTGGGACATTTCATTGGTAAAGCTCAGCACAGCAGCATTTATATTGATGGT
>JAGLZG010000021.1 GCA_023131705.1 Nanobdellota archaeon | reverse complement strand
TCTACAATGATATCATTTATTATATCAATTGCTTTTGGTGTGTCATTGATATAATCTATGAGAAGATGGGGGCCTTTAGCCTGTCTGCAATTCAGCATTCTCAATATACCTATGCTCTTTTCTTCTGATGTTAAAAGGCTTTTTCCTACCCAATGAATTTTATCATTTCCCTGATCCGCTCCATCAAATGTAACCCTTCTTTCTGATATAGCAGCAAACCAATGGCCAAAGTCCCACCACGATGTTATTATAGCATCTTCTGAATCTTGTTTTATTGCTGTTAAGCTGTCATGCCACGCATCTGTAAAGCTTGGAATTTCACTTTTTGCTGTGTTATGCGTTGCTTTTATTGGTCCGATTAATAACAATAAGAACAAAAGAATAATAATAGTGTTTGAGATATATTTATTTATATGAAGCTCTTTTGGTACCCATTTTGAGGCATACCTGTATGTTATGCCGAGAGCAATTCCAAGAGCAATAGCAAATGCAGGAACCATTAATATTGAAAATCTTGATCCTTTTGTAAAAGCATATGTTGCGCCTATAAACCATATTGTCAGGAAAGAAGCATACATTATATCTCTTTTGCCTTGCTTATTTTTTATGATTATAGTTAATAGTATTCCGATTATTGCGATAATGAATAATAGGTTTCCACCCATCTGCGATATTATACTTTTTAATGGAACTACATTAAACTCTGCAACTGTTGTCAGAACATTTGGCCACAATGTTTTTACAGCTACTTCTTTTAGTCTCATAAAACCAAAAGGCCCTGATAAACCGTCTATAAGCCTGTTAAATCCACTTAACAAAATAACAGAAACCATAGATAAACTAAAGAAGCAACCAAATATAACCAATGTGTTTTTTATATTCGGTATTTTTATATAATTTGAGAGACCTTTTTTCAGTTCTTTATAATTTTTTATTAGATAGTAGACTAAACAAAAGACTAAAGTTGCCAAAACAAACATCATTGGATACCACCACCCGCTCCATGCCTTGCTGTATAACCCTACAAGAAATCCACCTATACATGAAAAAATAATTCTTTTTTTAGTTGTTGTTGTTTCAATTGCTTCTACAAACATCCATGCTATAAACAAAGGAAAGAATATATTATAAGGGTCTGTATCTGCAAAACCAGCCGGAGTTCTTCCAAGCAAAGCTGCATTTATGGCAACAATTATACCTGCAAACAAACCCGCTATATTACCTCCAATTTTTCTTCCAATAAAGAATGCTGGAATTGTTGATAGTGTCACTATTATCATTGGAACAAGGAAAAAAGCAGCCATTAGTGATATGTTTTCATTGAAAAAATGCATTATCCTGTAGAGATATAACCCAACATAGAGGTTAACAACATATGTCAGTTCTGCGGTTTTTCCAATTCTCCCATTTCTTAGTGTATACCATTTTTTTCCATCAACTATTTCATTTCCAAAGAAACCGCTTTTGAGAGAAGCCTTAATCTCACCATACCATAGATAGGGATCAATTGCAAGTAAATAAGTTTGACCAGAATCATCCTGCATTTTTGACTTGAAATAAGCAGATGTCTGCTTTATCTGCTCATCTATCTGAGCTTTATTTTGTTTAAGGATATTTTTAAATTCAGAATCAACCAATGCATTTTTATTTTCATCCGGAAGATTAGGGTATTGCTGGTTAATCTGGTTTTTGATATCTGACTTTATGCTGTTATAAACGCTGTTTTCTGCCCATTCATCTGTTACTGGCAGATAGGCAGGATACATCCTGAAGTATATGCTTAGGATTATAGGGATTAAAATAAGAATAATAAGATAGTGCTTTTTTGTAAATTCCAGTGTTTTTTCAAAACTCTCTTTTATATCAAATGAGATATCTTCATCCTGATCTTGTTTTTGTTCTTTTGACTCTTTAGCGCCTTGTTTTTTTCTCCTGAATATCTCTTTAATCTTAGAGAAATCTATGGATATTTCTTCATCATCTTTTTCTTCTTCTTTTGGTTCTGCGTTTTCTTGTTGTGTTTCCTGCTTTTCAGCTTCTTTTTGTTCTGTATCTGGAATCTCTTTTTCTTTTATTTCTTCTTCTTTATTTTCTGGTGTTTCTTTTATATCTTCTTTAGACCTTTCTTTTCTTTTAAATATATTCTTAATCTTAGAGAAATCTATGGATATTTCTTCATCATCATTTTCTATATTATTATCCCCCATAATATGATATAAGATTAATACCTATATTAAAAGCTTTTTGTTTTAGAGAAGATATAATGGAAAACACAAATAATTGCAAAATAGTTGTGTTTTCCAAATACACGCAAAAATCGTAGATTTTTGGTGTCCCAGAAATTGCAAGGCAATTTCTGTGATAGTAGTGGAATTATTGATCAATTATTTAGTTCCACCACTATATTTAAGAAAATACAATAATTTTGGATTTGTGAATATTAACTTGAATAAGAATTTTGATATATAATCACGGTCATAGTTTTCCAGTATGTTTTTTGTTTTTTCATTATTGAACATATAAATCAGTTTGTTCCAATCCCTTAAACTAAATTTATCCATTATATTTCTTGCTTTTAGGTGAAGCCATAAGTCTTTTGCAATTAATTTTCTCCATTCTTTTTCATAATTTCTGTTTTTTATTATGGAGTCAGACAGCGCTTTTGCAGCTGTTAATCCCTGTATAAT
>JAGLZG010000209.1 GCA_023131705.1 Nanobdellota archaeon | reverse complement strand
AAGCATATTTAACGCTTATCTTTAGTTTATTATTGACCTTGCCTTTCCCCAATAACTTATTATATCCCAGCTTGCCTAAATCAATACTATAAACACCCCCTTCTTTTACAGATTTAGATAATAGTTTTTCTTCAACATCAGAAATATTAATTGCATTTATTTTTTCTTTCAAGCCCTTTCTCTTAAAACCATGCTTTCCAAAATACTCTTTTTTCCATATGCTTGGTTTTCTGCTGTCCCCTCTCTTGCCGGTTCCAGCCATTCCAGCACCTCCTTTATTCCCTTTGCCCCTCCTTTTCTTCATACTGCCGCAACCGTGGGTAGTGCCTCCCCTGTACCTGCCTGATTTTTTTCTTTTATGAGTTATCATTTTTCAACCTGTAAACATTTACAACATCCTCTTAATAAGCTCATTAATCTTATTGCCCCTGTAACCTAAAGCCCCTGATTTTGAAAAACTAACCTTGATGCCTTTTCTCCCAAAACCTTTTTTAGGAGGATTAAGCCTGAAAAATCTCTTCATAACATCCTTCCCATCCCTGCCTTTCTTCATTTCCCCTTTTTTCTCGATTAATAATTTTTCAGTTTCTTTGTCTATCTCTCCAAAAGTAACATAATCCTTAATTTTATTTACCATTCCAAAATCCTTTTTATCAACTAGTGTGCAGTAATTCTTTCTGTATAACGTAAGCATTTTGCATGTATCTACTACTTTTTTGTTTACCCTGATAAAACCCCTCACAAGTATGACAGCCATCTTTTCCCCGCTAACTGGATTCTCACTCTTTGTTTCCTTGTTTTCTTCACTCATTTTTCTTCTTGCCCTTCTCTGCTTCAGCTTTTTCTTCTTTTACTTCCTCTTCAGGTTCTTTAACATCTTCTTCAATTTTTCCTTCAACAATTCCAAGCCCTTCCATAGAATCATGCTTTATCTTTGTGCTCATAAGTTTTCTTAAAGCAGATTCACAAGCCAAAACTAAATTATTTTTGCTTCCTGTCTGTCCAATTGTTTTTGACCATGCATCCTTTATGCCCACCATGCCAAGTATTTTCTGGCACTCTTTTTCAACAGTCAATCCTGTTCCTTTCGGAGCAGGCATTAGTGTTATTTTAACAGAACCGCACTTTCCGCTGACCTTAAAAGGGATTGAATGGGGTGTTTTACATCCACACTGCCAGCTTCCACAACCCCGTCTTATCTTAAAAATATTTAATTTAGCATTCCTTATTGCTTTTTCCCTTGCAGGAACAGTTTCTTTGCTCTTTCCGAACCCAATGCCAATATAACCATTATGGTTTCCGACAATAGCGCATGTTGAAAAATGAGGCTTATTGCCCTCTCTTGTCTTTTTCTGTGTCTGCTTGAAAACCCTTCTCTGGCCGCCGCCAAACTTGCCTTTTGACTGTCCAATCAATAATAAATCTGTTTCAATGTTAGGAATCAGGACATCAACCAGCTCGGCTTCCAGTATATTAATGCCATTATCCAAAATATAGTCTATATTTTCTATCTCTCCGCTCTTTACTTTCTTGCCTATATCTGTTTTTGCTTTCCACCCTTCTTTATCAAAAGCGCCTTTTTTAACATACTTTGTTTCCTTTTTTTCATTGGGAATATCCTTAGTAGCTTCCTTTTCTTTTGCCTGTTCTTCAACAGGCTTTTTTTCCGCATCCTTATTCTCTGTTTTTTCTTCTGCCATTTTATACTATCCTGTTTTTAACCTCATCAAAATATTTTGGAATATCCTCTGGCTTAATGCCTTTTTTTATATATCCTGAAAATCTTTTTTCATATTCTCCCTTCTTATCCTTAATTTTATTAGCATAATTAGCAATATGTGTTCCTTTTATTATCTCTGGCTTTGGAAAAACATCTTCTGAGCATTTTACTTTTATTCCGCCATCTATAGCGCCTTTCAAGCCAGCATATATTTTTGAACCTTTTACATGAGCTGCTAATCCAAAGTCAAGAACAGCTTCTTTTATACTTTTTTTAACAGCTTTTTTCCCAAGCAAATAACCAGTCAGATAAGCGCAAGGTATATTGCTTCTGTTAAATTTTAATCCATATTTTTTTTCAAGCTCTTTTGAGCTTGCAGCAGCAGCAACCCTGTCGCCATTTTCACTATACTCAATTATTTGCATAACTATGTTTTTCAGTGATTTTTTTATGACTATTCTTGGTTTGTTGCCTAACAAAATCTTCAGTCTTTTCCTATAATCTGTTTTTCCTTCTCTTTTCCTTCTATATCCTATCCCTTTCTTCATCTTTTCTTTAGAGCAAGACTATGCTCCTCTATATACAATTTGATATGGCCTTTGCTTCTGAAAAACCCACCCTTTGCTTTAGCATAAAGCTCTCTGTAGGTTTTTAGGTCTATAATCTTGTTATCCTTTAGTGTTTTAAGCAAACCCCTCTGTAATCTTATTTTATTTATCCATGATTTTTTTCCAGGCAATCTTGCAGTTGCCTTGCCCTTTCTTGAGCCCTGCCCTTTTCTTTTGCCTTTGCTTTTCTGAACTTTTATCTTTCTTGCTCTGAACCTTGAAACTCCCTTGACAGGAATGCAATAAATGGCTTTATCTATCATCAGATTCTTGATGTCAACCTTTGTTATGCTCTCTTTAATCTCATCCAATCTGTTTGGATCAAATCTTACTCTCTTTTCCGAGCATCTTAACACATCTGCTGCCAGCCTTTTTTGAACCTTTAATTTCATTATACTTCCCTCTTAGTTAAGATCTTGTCCTTTTCCTTTTTCTCTCCCTTCTTTTTCTCCTCTTCCTCTACCTTTTCTGCAAGCCCCTCTTTTTTCTCCCCTTTCTTCTCTTTTTCCTTAACCTTCCTGCTCTTCTCCTCGTCTTTTTTCTTTTTAGACTCTTTTCTCTTTTTTATGCCTTCTTCAACATCCTTTAAAAATTTATTAATATCTTTGACATTCAAAACACTAATCCCTGATTTCAGGCACTCTCCTGCAATCTCTGCCTTTTTCCTCATGCCAATATGCCCTATGACTGCTATTTCTTTTTCCTTGTCAACCTTTTTTATTCCATTAAGATTATTAACATAAACTATCTTTAACCCTTTTACAGTTCCTCTTTTTTTCTTTTCAGTTTTAAACCCAACACCAGGTTTTCTTCTATAACCTTTCAGGCCGTGGCCTACTTTTGAATCAGACCCCCTGGCCTTTCTCCATACCTTCTTCAGCCTTTTTTTCTTATGAACATCCTGTCTCATGAATTTTTTCATATTAATCAATCTCTTTTCCATCCTTGTCAATTATATAAATTCCATCCTGAAATATCCTTAAATCCTTTTTACTTATTCTTGTTAATTGCTCAATATCTGCTGCTGTTTGTGCAGCCAGTTCTTTATCATTGCTTTCAACTGTAACTATATCGCCTTCTACCTTGACACTAACACCCTCTTTTAAATCCAATACCCTTGGAATCTTTTCACCCAAAAAATTCTTAATAACAAACTTATTGGCCTCAACACTAACATTCATTGGAAAGTGTCCTGAGCACACCTTTAATTTGTAAAAATGAAGATTTTCAATGCCCTTAATCATATTTTTTATATGAGCCTTAAAACTTCCAACAATCCTTTTTTCCCTTTTTTTAGCATTCTTTGCGCTTATCAAGACCTTACTGTCCTTTACCTCAATGCTGGCTTTTTTATATTGCAGCTTCTTTCTTATTTCCCCGTTCTTTCCACTGACAATTACCATGCCATCCTCTATCTTAACACTGACACCTTCTGGAATTTCAATAGTTCCTTCTAATTTTTCTATTTTCATCTTTAATAACAATAAGCCAGTAATCTTCCTCCAATCTTCTTTTCTTTTGCCTCTTTTATTGTCATGATTCCCTTGTTTGTTGATACAATTATTATGCCGAAATCCTTTGCAGGCAAATACCTTTTCTCAAACTTTTCATAATCCACAACTTTAACAACATACCTTGGCTTTATAACGCCGCATTTGTTCATTCTTCCAATAAGATTGATCTTAACAAAATTGCCTCTTGAATCAATTACCTCTTTAAAATCACCAATGTACCCGTTATCCTGCATAATGCCCAACACCTTCTTGATGAGCTTTGAACTGGGTTTTGAAACACATTCATTCATTCCTATTTTTTCAGCATTCAATATTTTTGACAAAACACTTGCTAGTGTATCATTTAACATTTTATAACCTCAGCTAAATTTTTTAAAACCTATATCCTTTGCAATTTCCCTAAAACACTGTCTGCATAAATCAAGCCCGTATTTGCTTATATGCCCTCTTACTCTTCCGCATCTCCTGCATTTCTTGAGAGCTATTCCGCAGCTCCTTTTTTTAGGTGCATTGTGCTTCATATATTTCTTTAGTTTAGCAGGTTTTACTTTTAACTGCTTAAACTCTTTCTTATAATCGCTGTAACTCATTCTTCTTCACCCACCTTAACATCAAATTCTTTTTTCA
>JAGLZG010000208.1 GCA_023131705.1 Nanobdellota archaeon | reverse complement strand
TTTTTATTATAGAATATAGCTTCTTTAGTTTTAGCTTATAGTTCCTTAACTCTTTTTTTGAAATATGATACTGTAATATCAACAATATACGCCTTAGATTAGAATGAGAGGTCTGAGCATTAACAATGGATTTTGTTTTTATATAATGGTCTGTTATTGCAATTAATTTATCAAATTTCCTCTTAAGCTCGTCCGGCTTAGCCTTTTTCTTTGCATAGTATATCATGCCTATCTTTTTAGCTGCTTCATAACATCCAAACAACATCAATAATATAAGGATAGTATAGAATAAATAAGGAGAATATATTTTTGCTATTGAAAGGAAAACAGCGCAGTCTTCAGGGCAGTTATAGGCATTTTCCCCTATACCACAATAACCATTTCCGCACCTGCAGAATGTTGCATCCTCTATCTCTTCTTCTCTAATCTTTTTACCTATCAGCACATATGTATCTTCACTGTCACAACTGCCAATATTTAACTCAAAATACCTGCTATTACCAAGCAATGTCTCTATCTTAAGAATGTCTTTTGCAATTATGTTTTCAATGACCTTTCTTGCCACAGGATGGCTCACTAATTCACCATGCGTCAGGTTTATTTCCCAGTAATTTGAGCATTTATCATTTATATAGCCATCACCAACATGCTGCGCGCTTTTTGTAGTTAGGATGCCGTCTGCTTTTTCATACTCTCCAAATAGTTTTTCCTTGGAAACCTTAAAAAACAGCATGTTAACCTCATCAATCCTTGTCCCTGCTATGACATAATAATCAACGCCAGGAATCCTTGGCGTTATAACACCTTTAACCAGGTCATCCATGACCCTGCTGTTGATATTAAACAAAGGATACTCTGTTTCTTCATTCACCATTTTAACAAACAGATTTTTATAGACTCCTGCAACAGGGCTTCCTTCATTAGGCGTTCCTACAAGAATTACTTTTCTCACTTTATCCAAATAGATATAGCTGTCTCCCTGTTTTTGATTTTCATTATAGGAGTGATACAAAGCCTGCTGAGCAATCAGGCCACCTAAACTATGGGCAACTATATGGATATTATCATATTCACCTGTTTTTGCTTCAATTAAATTTGAAAGCTCTTTTGATGTTTTGT